>JBMYQZ010000667.1:0-3347 GCA_049601855.1 Limisphaerales bacterium
GAAAATGGAACGCTTTCCCTTCCGTTTACTTCGAGAATCCTACCAGCCCGGCCGCCATTCTTCTGGACGGCTAGGACTTCTGCTGGATCTGGCAAATCGAACCCGTGCGAGCAGTGAGTAATAGAGCGCGCCTAACGCGATGGCTCCGGTCACGGCGATTATCGGCCACTTCACCACGGTAGGCCAAACGTGGCCGCCACCGATGAATCCTCGGCATACGACGAGTCGATCTGTGCTGATCGGTGTCCGGTTGGCGGGCAATGAAGATGGCCGCGCAACGGGGGCGGACTCACAGGCTCGTCCCCCCAGTTCAGGGTGCGAGCGTAGGAGTCATTCCTGGGTGATCTCGAGTTTGTGGCGCACGAGGGTGCGGCCTTCGGATTGGGCCAGTGTTGCCAACGCCTTGTTGTAGTCGGCCAAGGCGTTGATCTCGGAGGAGCGGGCGCTGGTGAGGTCGCGTTGGAGTTGGAGAACGACGAAGCTGGTGCTCTTGCCGATCTCCAATTTCTTCTCTTCGGCACGGAGGGCGATCTCGGCGAACTCGCGCGCGGTCCGAGTCGTGGCAATCTGGTCGTAGGCAGTCTGGGCCTGTTCGATATTGAGGGCGACCTCGGTCATGATGGACTGTTCGGTGTCCTTGAGGTTCAGGAGGCTGCGGCGGTTGCGGACCTTTTGCATCTGGTATTGCTTGCGTTGGGCGCGGTTGCTGATGGGGAAGTTGAGCACGGCGCCGACCGAGTAGCGCGGGCTGTCGCCGTCGAAGACGTCGTCAAGAACACCGGCATACTCACGGTTGTTGCCGCTGTAACCGGCGGAGGCGACGACATCGAGAGAGGGGTAGAGTTGGTTTCTGCGGAATTTCAAACTGACGCCGTCATTCTCGATGCCGATGCGTGCCTGAAGGAGATCCGGACGTTGGCGTAGAGCAATGCCCCAACTCTCGTGGAGATCAAATTTCTGGGGAACGGCGATGAGGTGTTCGGTCGGTTTGATCTCGATCAAGCGCCAGGTGGCGATGTCGTCAGTGAGCATTCGCTTGAGGCCGTAGGACTGGGAGACGAGCGAACGTTGGGCGGAGCGGAGGCTGGCCTGGCGGGCGGCGAGCTGGGACTCGGTTTGTTTCTCGTCGAGGGGAGCCATGACACCGACCTGCACGCGCTGACGGTTGGCGCGGAGGAGTTCCTCGGTGAGTCGCAGGGCCTGTTCCTGTACCTGGATGCTGTTGCGGGCGAGGATGAGATCGTAGTAGGCGCGCTCGACTCGCGTGACCAATTGCGCGATGGCCTGCTCGAGACCGAGTTGGGAGGAACGCAGGGAGTTTCTGCTGATGCGGATGTTCATCCGTGTGGAATCGATCCATGAATTGCGGAGCAGCGGTTGGCGAACATTGAAGCTGGCGGAGCCGGAGGAGTTTTCGAAGGGGCCGCCGGGATTGGCGCCGATGTTGTTGCGGACACTGCTGTTGAGACCGTAGGAGAGGCCACTCACGGTGGATCCGTTGATGCCGGAGGAGAAACTTTGGACCTTGCTCTCGGTGCCGGCAAAGATACGGTTTTGGTCGTCAACACCGCCGGGGGACGAGGAAGTCGAAAAATCGGTGGAAAGGCGGAAGCTCGGATCGTAGGACATCAGCGACAGCTGAAGGCTGTGGCGCGAAAGTTCCGGAGAGATGCGATCGACTTCCAGGCGCAGGTTGTTTTTCAACGCGAGCTCGATGCAGTCGCGGAGGGAAAGTTCCTGCGTGATGTTGGTTTGAGCGGAGGTGTTGAACACCGTCGCGCAGGCGAACACGGCGATGAGGGAAAGGATTCTCACGTGGTGGGAGCGGGGTCTTGTTTGGCTTTCTCGGAATCCGGGTCGGGAGCGCTGGTGTGTTCATCCACGACTTTGCCGTCGAAGAGATGAACGGTGCGTTCGGCGTAACGACTGAAGCGGTCATCGTGCGTGACCATGCAGATGGTGGCGCCGTCATCGTGAAGTTCTTTGAGCAGGCCCATCACGGCGTCGCCGTTCTTGGAATCGAGGTTACCGGTCGGTTCGTCAGCCAGGAGAATGGAGGGTTTGCCGACCAAGGCACGGGCGACGGCGGCACGTTGCTGCTGACCGCCGGAAAGTTGCGAGGGGTAATGCTTGATGCGGTGAGCCATGCCGACGCGTTCGAGCGCGGCCTGAACACGTTCGACGCGTTCGGACTTGGGCATGCCACGGTAGGTGAGGGGGAGTTCGAGATTCTCGAAGACGGTGAGGTCGCCGATCAGATTGAAACTCTGAAAGATGAAACCGACTTCGCGATTCCGGATGCGGGCGCGGTCCGAGAAGTTGATGCCGGCGACGGACTGGCCGTTGAGCGTGTAGGAACCGTCGGAGGGCGTGTCGAGCAGGCCGAGGATGGAGAGGAGCGTCGATTTGCCGCAGCCGGAAGGACCGGCGATGGACACGTATTCGCCCTCGTCGATGTTCAAGGTGATTCCGGAAAGCGCGTGGGTCTCGACTTCGTCGGTGTAAAACACCTTGGTGATGCCCTGCAGTTCGATCAGTGGTTTTTTCTCTTCACTCATGTCAATTGGTAGCGTTACTCGATGCGGATCTTTTCGTATTCCTCAAAATCTGAGACGTCCGAAAGGATTACTTTGTCGCCGACGTCAAGTCCGTTGGCGACTTCAATGACACTCACCGAGCTGCGGCCCCATTTCACAGGGACCAATACTCCAGTAGTGCCTTCGTCTGTTACTTTGAAAACTTTGGCCTCGGCATCAGGGACGGCGCGAACCGGGCGTCCGACATAGAGAACATCCTCCAGACGCTCGATTTCGATGGTGCCGTCGACACTGAGATCCGGGCGGGCGCCGTCGGGGAGTTCGCCTTCGAGTTTGACGTCGACGGTGACGGTGCCGTTGTTCACAGCGGGATCCACGCGGACGACTTTGCCCATGATGATACCGTTGCGGGTGTCGATTTCGGCGACCTGACCGAGCGTAACATCCTTGACCTGGGTTTCGGCGATTTCGATCTCGGCCTTGAGACGGCCGGGGATGACGATCTTGGCAAGCGTGACATTGGCTCCGAGACGCTGGCCGATCTCAAGCTTTCGGCCATCGCCGACTTCCTGCAGGACACCCTTGATGCCGGCGCGGACCACGAGGTTGGTGAGTTGAGTTTTCTTGATTACCAAGGCGGCGCGCAGTTTGAGGATATCGGCTTCCTTCACCGCGAGTTGGGCATCGGCGGATTTCTTGTCCATGGTGATGCTGGCGACCTGGTTGGAATAGCGGGCACCAAGGTCTTGGGCGGTGAGGCGATATTTCCGGGCTTGGAGAGCAGCGACCAGCCCCTCGTCTTCAAGCTTC
>JBMYQZ010000668.1:0-3346 GCA_049601855.1 Limisphaerales bacterium
GTCACAGCATGATACATTCGATATGAAGCCGGATGGGCCAGCCGATTACAAAGGCGAGTTCAACCCGATTCAGACTCGGACGCCAGGAACGGATATCTGCGAACTTTTGGCGATGTGATCCCGTCCTTTAAGCTCGTGGATTGCGCGGCAGCGCGTCTGTACCGGTCGCGGACTGGGGGAGATGATCAGTTGGTGAACTCTTCGGGGGGCAAAATTCTGTGGTGTACCCTCCAGCCCAAAACGAATTATCGCGGCTTTACCGGTTGATGCTTCTGTCCTAATGATCCTGTCCATCATGCGACTCCTCCTTGGGCTTTTGGCCTCTATTGTATTCGTTTCCCGCGCTCAAGCCGCGACGGTAGTTCCTTCCTTCAAATCTCTGTTCAACGGCAAGGATCTCAGCGGATGGGTGGATGTGAACACCAGCAAAGACACCTGGTATGTGAAGGACGGGCTCCTTGTCTGCTCGGGGCATCCGATCGGTGTGATGCGGAGTGAGGAGCAATACGAGAATTTCATCCTGCACATTGAATGGCGTCACATGGAGTCCGGCGGGAATTCCGGTGTGTTCGCCTGGAGCGAAGGCAAGGCTGCTCCGGGACGCAACTTGCCGAAGGGGATGGAGATCCAGATGCTGGAGCTGGAATGGCCGTTCCTGCATCGCAACAAGGACGGCACGCCCAGACCCATCGCCTACGTGCATGGTGAGTTGTTCGGTGCCAATGGCTTGAAAACCGTTCTGGACAATCCGCGCGGCAGCCGCAGCAAGTCCATTGAGAATCGTTGCAAGCCGAAGGGGGAATGGAATTACTACGACGTCGTTTGTGTGGACGGGGTGGTCAAGCTATCGGTGAACGGCAAGTTTGTGAATGGCGTCAGCAAGGCTTCGGTGAAGAAAGGGTATCTCTGCCTGGAATCTGAGGGCGCGGAGATCCATTTTCGCAATATCCAGATCATGGAACTGCCACCTGGGGTAACCAGCAAGGAGCAGACGGCGCCGTTGGCGGCTGACCACAAGAAATAGGGGCCTTTGGGATCCGAAGCTTATGAAAAACAGACTCAATACTATTCTCCCGGTGTTGCTGGTGGTCGGGTGCCTGGAGATCCAGGCCGCGGTCGTCTGCAAAGAAACCAAGGACTCCATCACTGTGACCGCGGGTGGCAAGCCGGTCCTGACCTACAATAAGGCCACCTTGACGGGGCCGAAGGGTACGGAGCCGTATTATGCGCGCAGCGGGCACATTCATCCTATTTGGAATCCGGATGGCCAGATTGTCTCCGGCGATTTCCCTTCGGATCACCTGCATCAGCACGCGCTGTTCTTTGCTTGGACGAAGTGTGAGTTTGAAGGACACAAGGTGGAGTTCTGGAATCAGAAACTGGAGATCGGTCGCATCGCTCACGAAAAGGTTCTCAAGGTTGAAAGCGGCAAGAGATCCGGGGGCTTTACCGTGCAGTTGAGCTACCTGGATACTTCCAATCCGGACCAGCCGAAGCCGGTCTTGCGTGAAACTTGGAGCGTCGTGGTCTACGACGATGCCGGTGGTCATTTCCGATTCGACATTACTTCGAAGCAGACTTGTGCCACGGATTCACCGTTGAAGATTCAGAAGTATCACTACGGCGGCATGGCGCTGCGCGGGAGCAACGAATGGATCGACACCACGCTTCGCAACAGCATCAGTGAATGGGAAAAAGCGACGAAGAAAGATCCCAAGGCCAAACTCGCGGAGCCGAAACGGAAGTACAATTATCTCACCAGCGAGTCATTGAAATGGAAGGAGGGCAATCACTCCCGACCCAATTGGGTGAGTCTTCATGGTAAAATTGATGGGAAGGCCACGGGGATTGCGGTCCTGGGACATCCTTCAAACTTTCGCTCGCCACAACCGGTACGCCTGCATCCCAACATGCCCTATTTTTGCTGGGCTCCGATGGTGCTTGGTGAATTCGAGATCGCGCCCGGCAAACCCTATGTTTCGAAGTTTCGCTACATCGTGCACAAAGGGGCGCCCAAGGCTGGGAAGCTGAACAAGCAGTGGAAAGCCTTCGCTGGCGAGAAGTGATCTACTCCTTGGAATAACGCAGGTAGACGATCTGGTCGAGCGATCGCAGGGAAATGTGATACGTCCAGACGGTCTTCGATAGGATCAGATCGAGTCCGGTGGCGGATACCGTTCCTTTGACCTCGATGTCTCTTCCAGTGAAATGCTTCCGAAGGTCTCGGATACCGATGCGCTTGAGCGTGGCTTCGAATTCGCGGGAGATGGGGGCGGTGAAATCGTGGCGACCGGGAATCTCCTGTCGTGGGACCAGATGGAGAATCGTGTGTTTCGTTTCGTCCGGGAAGATCGTCGGTACCGAGCGTACAGCGTGGACGTGAAAGTGGACGCGGAATTCCGTCGTGTTATCCCAGAGCGCCTTTCCGCCCTTGGTGACCAAGTGTGCCGGAGTGGCGCGTTGGGTGGTGGCGGCGGAGGTGCCGGTGTGAATGAAGGAGACGATCGCCAAAACAAGAAGCCTCAGAGACATATGGTTTATGACACCTGAGGATCGGAATTCTTAGAATGGGTAGGGCCGCGCTGCTGCGGAGCCGCTGACGAGCAGCAGTTCGTCCCTACCGGATCACTCGGCGAAGATAAATTGCTGAGTGTTCAGCAGTGCCCAGACGGTGTTGGCACGGGCGGTGTCGGGATCGGCCCGGTAGACTTGGAGGAGGCGATTGGTTTCCGCCATGGTGGGCTGCCGGGTGAGCATGTGTTCGTAGATCGTGCTAATCTCTTCCTGCGGGGAATTGCACTCGGCCAATGATTTGCCCATCACGGACTGCGGGTGCAACAGCAGTTCGGAGATGCGGCTGTTCATCAGGTTGAGGGCCTGAGGAACGGAGGCGCCGTCGTTGGCGTTCTGGATGAGTTCGCGATCGGACTGGCCGAATTCACGGAGGAAGTGTCCGCGCGGGGCAGGGGTGGGAAGTTCGGAGGCGCGCATCATGCTGTTGGCGAGGGTGTTGTATTGCGCGAGGGAGGCCTTTTGTTTCCGAGCCCATTCGCGGGCTTCCTGCTTGGTGAGGCCTTTCGGAATCTGGAGTTTTTGGGCGAGGCGCTTCGGGCGTTTGGTGCGGCTTTTCTTCTTGTCCATCATCATGGTGTTCGCCGCTTCAATACCGCCGTAGGCGGCCTTTGAAATGGCGCGACTGGTTTCTTTGCTGATGGCTTTGAGTTCGATGGCAAGTTTACGGGAGCGTTCCTCGTCCTCGTCTTGTTTCGCCTTGAGGAATAGTTCGCGAATCTCGGTTTGTCGGGCGTAGGCGACTTTGACGGTGGCTGAGAGCCCATCAACCATG
>JBMYQZ010000669.1:0-3343 GCA_049601855.1 Limisphaerales bacterium
AGTTCCAAACGAGTAGAGAAACGTCAGACCGAAGGCGGCGGCGATGGGCGCAGTCGTCGCGGGAATCACCCAGGCCGTCACGAGCGCTAGGTTGACTCCGCCGATCGCGGCGGCTGAGCGGGTGCGGCTGCGGATCATGTGTGGCATCTCGAAGGGGACGATCATGGCAAGGCCGTTCATCACAAACACCACCACCAAGACAGTGGATACCGGAAACTCAAAAATTCCGACCAGGAGCAGTACGAACAAGAGGTGCCTGACCAGTTCATTGGTCGGTGATCCCCGCGGGACTACAGGCGGCGAGTCCAGGCGGGACACGACCCGCAGGATGAGCCCGACCATCGCCCAGGCCGCCGCCACCGCGCAGATCCCGCCGAAGTGCATGCCGATCGCGAGGACGAAGATGGTGTGGCTGACGATATCGCAAACGTTGTCCAGCATCGCGCCGTAGCAGCTACGCAGGTTCAGCCGCGCGGCCAGAATTCCGTCCAGATCATCCATGATGTTGTTGTAGATGATCAACGGAATCAGAAAGAGGTGACCGTCCGGCAGAAGGAGCAGCCCGATCGGCAACACGCCCAGGATAGAGACGATGTTCGGCAGGTTGCGGTAAAGCGTGTTTCCCATGATCGTTTCAGGCGGGCATCAGGATGGAGTGGTTGAGCGGACTGCTTTCGTAGTCGGCTCGCGGTGTGTGTGATTCCGGTTTAAGCCGGAAAAAGTGATTCGTCAGATGCGGAAAATCACATCGCAACCAGGCGGGTAATTTCGCGACCAGCGGATTGCCCAGACGCAGTCCGGCATACACGAGCGGCCCGATCACGCCAAGACACTGCAGGCGCTGAGGCATGACGGATTTCCAGCGGGCAACGCTTTCACAGCCCATCTGCAACAGGTTGTAGGGGGTGTTGTCCAGCCGTTTAACGCAGGCCAGACCGCCCGCCTGGAAGAGCGGTTCGTATACGGCGACGGACCGATAGGTGGCCTGGTATTCTCCTTCCCGCGTCTCCGTGCCTTCGCGCACGGTTGATTCGCGGCAGAGAACGATTCCGCCCGCCCGGAGCAGGGGCAGCAGGCGCTGCAACAATTGGATCACGTCCTCGTCATTCAGGTACATCAGCAGTCCGCCAAGGAAAATCAGATCGAATTGTTCGTTCGACTCAAACTCCAGCACATTGCCATGCACGGCCGTGATTCGCGCATTCGCTTTCGCGCGCATCGCCAAGACTTCGTGAAAAACATCGCTGCCCTCCACCGCCACAACCCGGGCAAACCGGTCGGCGAAATACTCCGCCCAATGCCCGATCCCGCTGCCGAGATCCAACACCGCGCCGCCGGTGTCCATCTCTCCGATCAATTCCTCGACGATCTTGGTCTCCGCTCGGAAACGAAAACGTCCCGCTCCCGTAGGAAAGCCAAAACGGTCCATCATGTACGGACCAAGAAGCGACGGCTTGGCTCCGTCCCAGTAACGCTTCACTGCCTGGTAATCGAGCTGTGACATCGCTCTTCAGGCATAGACTGGCTCATCCTGATCACAGGATGCCGGGAATATTTGTTCGGCTGCGCGCAAATCAGCCACCGTGTCCACCTCGTACCAACAGTCCTCATCAAAGTACACGGCGTCCAGGGAGATCAAGCACTCGTCCACCAGTTCCGCCAGCACGGTCTCGTAGTAGCTGGTCACTCGCTCGGCAACGATGTGTTTCCGCAGTCGGTCGAGCACACGTTCCCAGGTCTTCAGCGAGAAGCTGTAGATGTTCACCGTCTTGAAGGTCGTTTCGAGGGACGGTGAATCGTCGTCCGCGTGAAAGGCCGTGATCCGATCGAACTGATCGACGGTGACCGTGCTGCCGTTCATCCATGGCAGGCGCCGGGAAATTGCCATTCGATCCGGGTTCAACAGCGGTTTCAATTGGGCCGGCTCAAAGATGAGGTCACATTCCACCAAGATGAACGGTTCCCGGATCAGAAAGCGAGCCAGCCAGAGCGAGTAGATGTTGTTCGTCGTGCGGAATCGCCGATTGTCGACGAACTCGATCTCCAGGTCGCTGTCGAGTTCGGCCAGGTGATCGCGGATGTGCGAATCCAGATGACCGACCACGACGATGAGACGGCGGATGCCATTGAGCACGAGGGAATCGACCAGACGAGCGAGGAACGATTGTCCGTTGAGTTCGGTCAGGCACTTGGGCGATTCGTGCGTCAACGGCGACAGGCGACTGCCGGTCCCGGCCGCCAACAAGAGGGCGGTCGTTACCGGCGAGGGTAAACGATTTTTCATGATTCGATTGTCTGTGAACTGAGCCAGAAGAGATCCTGGCGAAGAATTCGCCTGGGGCCGGACAAGCCGGAGGAGCGCGCTGACTGGGACTGCGTGCAACCAGAAATCGCACGCATCCGACTGCTCTGCTCAGACGATCAAACCCTGAAAGTCAGTAAGTTGCTGGCATTGCCAACCGGGAGGAGAGGAGGGCTGTACCCTCTGTAACAGGATGGTCACAGAAGGCCGGCTCCATGGCAATCCCTATAAAGAGGGCCGCCATTGGCCGCCATTTCGAACCAGGGCGACGGACGTTTGCCTCGACACTTCCCGTTGCAAAAAGCAGAGTGCCAAAACGGCGAACGAGTTCAATGAGAACCGGGAAAGCACTTTTTGAAGCCACGAGGCCATTCGCAAAAGATTCAAGCTTCACAAGTTGGTATCATGTCATTACCACCGCGCTGCTGCTCATCACCGTCATGGTCGGCACAGTGTGGAACTACAATCTCGTCGGAAAAATCTCCTGTAGCGTGCTTGCTGGCGCACTGATTCTCCGCTTTTTCGTCATCTACCACGATCAACAGCATAACGCGATTTTGGCGCGTTCCCGGGTGGCTGAAGGATTGATGAGGGTTTTTGGCCTGCTGATTCTGAGTCCGAGCAGCATCTGGCGCAGTTCTCACAACTACCATCACAAGCACAACTCCAAGTTGCGGAGCGCGCACATCGGCTCCTTCCCGGTCATGACCAAGGCGCAGTATCTAAAGTCTTCAAAGTCGCAACGGTTCAACTACCTGGCGATGCGCCATCCCCTGACGATTCTGTTCGGATACTTCACGGTGTTTCTTTGGGGCATGTGTCTCTACCCCTTCGTCAATCAACCTCGAAAGCATTGGGATTGTCTGCTCTCGGTGGCGATGCATGGCCTGATTTGGTTGGCCGTAGGGCTGAATTTCGGCGGTCAGAGCCTGCTGCTCACCTTGGCGATTCCCTGCCTGCTGGCCCATGGCATGGGCGCTTACATGTTTTACGCCCAGCATAATTTTCCTGATGTGTCGTACTGCGCTCGGGAAGGCTGGA
>JBMYQZ010000670.1:0-3340 GCA_049601855.1 Limisphaerales bacterium
GTGGACCTGCTCGGTCTTGGTGCCTTGAACGTCGTACATCGCTCCTTCGATCTCGTGGCCAGGCACTGCGGTAAGCAATTCTCTCTGGCGACCATTCCGCCGGCAGATCGCCCGACCTTCGAGATGATTCAGCGGGCGGACACGGTCGGCGTCTTCCAGATTGAATCTCGCGCGCAAATGTCGATGTTGCCGCGCCTGAAGCCGGAGAATTATTACGATCTGGTGGTCGAGGTAAGCATCGTGCGACCGGGACCCATTACCGGCGGCATGGTGCATCCTTACTTGCGGCGCCGGCACGGGGAGGAACCGATTGATTACCCTCATCCTTCGCTGGAGCCGGTGTTGAAGAAGACGCTCGGCATTCCGCTCTTCCAGGAGCAGGTCATGCAGCTCGCAATTGTCGCTGCCGATTACACGCCGGGCGAAGCCGATCAACTTCGTCGCGACATGGCCGCCTGGCGCAAGACCGGTCGCATCGAGCAACATCGCCAGCGCCTCGTTTCCCGCATGACCCGCAAGGGCATCAAGGAAGAGTTTGCCGAACGCGTGTTCGAACAGATCCGTGGCTTTGGCGAATATGGTTTTCCCGAAAGCCACGCCGCCAGTTTCGCGCTCATTGCCTACGCCACCTCGTGGCTCAAGTGCCATTATCCCGCGTCGTTCCTCGGCGCGATGCTCAACGCCCAGCCAATGGGGTTCTACAGTCCCGCCACTTTGGTCGAGGACGCCAAACGCCACGGCATCCAAGTCCGTTCCATCGACGTGCGTTACAGCGACTGGGACTGCACGTTGGAGAAACAACCCGGCAGCGGCGAAGGCTTCGCCGTGCGCATGGGCCTGCGCTACGTCAAGAGCATGCAAGCCGACGAAGGCGAACGCATTGTGACCGCCCGTGATACCAGTCCCTTCACGTCACTCGACGACTTCTCTCAACGCACCGGTATGGACGAAGGTATGCGTGAACGCCTGGCTGAGAGCGGAGCCCTTGAGGGACTGAAGGGCGATCGCCGCGAAGCCTTGTGGAAGGTCCTCGGTTTCGAGCGCCAGGAAGACCAACACTTCGACCTCCCAACCTCCGAAAACGAAGCCCAGTTCGACGCGCTCAATTCTTTCGAAACCATCAGCTGGGATTACGACTACACCAGCCACAGTTCCCGCGGACATCCGCTCGCTCCCCTGCGTGCAGAGATGCGTCGCCGTCACCTGCCCGATGCCGAGACCATCCGGAACTCAACACACGGTCGTCGCCTGCATTACGCTGGCATGGTGATCTGCCGCCAACGCCCCGGCACTGCCAAGGGCGTCGTCTTCATGACCCTCGAAGACGAGACCGGCTTTGTGAACCTCGTCGTGTGGAAGAAGACCTTCGAACGCTACCGCATCATCGCCAAGACTGCCCCTTTCCTTGGCGTTACCGGCAAACTCCAATCCCAATCCGGTGTCGTCCACCTCGTCGCCGACAAGCTCTGGATCCCCAATCTCGACACGCAACCCGAGAAGGGCAAGAGCCGGGACTTTCATTGAAAAGTGATTGCTGAATGATGATTTGCGAAGGCGTGAAAGCAACCCGTTGGGGTGGCAATGAACACTTCGCGAATCACAAATCAAAAAACATCTATCTCAAATTATCCGTTCTTAATTCCTGCGCTTCGGCAACCCGCTGAAGTAAGTGAAGTATTTCTCCTTCCGCGCTTCGCGCTGGACCATGAGGGCGAGTTCCATCGCGTGGTAATCGCCCCACATCGAGCTTTCACCGTTGGGCACGTGTTGCTTGGGCGCCACGTAGTCCCAGCCGTTCGGACGATGGTAGATGGAGTGGAGAATCAGGCCTTGGTGTTTCGGGTCGGTGGAAAGGTAGGGCTCGGAGAAAAGCGTGTCCGCGATCGTCAAGGCAGCGCGGGTGTAGCGTTTGGGATCGACCACTTTGCGCTGATTCTTGCGCAGCCAATTGCCAAGACGCAACAGGCCTTGCGCAGCGATTGCAGCCGCGGAACTGTCGACCGGTTCGAATCGGTTGTAGGGATTGGAACGGCGATCGAGATGATCGGGCATACGATGCAACATCGGCGCACCGGTGTCCCACATTGGAATGCCGTCGCGGCAACAATTCTCCAGGTAAAAGTCCGCTGTGGCCATGGCTGCCCGCAGAAAGCTGCCTTCGAGAAAGCCCGTGCTGTAACGTCCTTTCTTGCGACCGTGCTCTTTCCAGCGTCCGCTGCTCAGGAACTCCAACTGCTCGGCAAAGCCACAGATGGCCCAAGCCAAGCCTCGTGTCCAGGTGGAGAAGGGGGAGTAACCCTGTTGCGAGCTGGGACAGCGAAAGACCCCGTTGTTCGTGTTGAATACGCTCTCGTGAACCGTGCGACCTCGCACGTCGTAGTCATCACGACCGTCGCCGTAATAGACGGAGTAACGCGCCGTATTCACGGCGTGTTCGGCCAGACGTTGCAGCAACGAGATCGGTTGATCCTGTTCACCCATCAAAACGTGTCCCAGACAATGCGCGGCTCCAAGCACCCGGCAGGAACGAATCGTGTCCACAAACAATGAATGCGGGCCGTTGAAGGAATGGATGAAACCGGAGCCGTCATCCGTCGGCGTCCACCGCGCCGCCTGCACGGCACCCGAAACCTTCATGGCCAGTTCGTAAAAGTTTCGTTCCCATTCATTCTCCTCGATCCGCCCCTCGCTCATCAGGCGATGCAGGTTTCCGTAGGTGGAGATATTGTTGAACCCGTGATCATGCACACCGATGTGGGAAACATGACTCGCCATGGTGGCGACGGTGTTCTTCCGCGCGAGTTCGAGAAATTTCTTGTCGTCGGTCGCGTCGAACTGCAGCACCGCGCAACCGAACTGAAACCCCTGTGTCCATTCCGTCCACCCACGGGTGGAATACCTCCCCTTCACCGTGAATACCGGGGTCCCATTGGACTCTTTCCACGAACGATTGAGGGAGGAAATTTTCCTACCCGCCAGTTCGAAGAAGGCGGAGGTCTTCTTTTCCAGTTTTTCAGAGGTAATCCGATTATCTGTCTTGATGGCCATGGTATTGACGGCGGCTGCCGCAGCCTCACTTTAATCCGATAAACCGAGGCACAAGCAATCCAAATTGGCAATCGTGTGTCGGAACTTTGACGACGCGGTGTCCGTCCAAGCTTTATCCTAAATACCTGAATCAGGGTATTCGCGTTCGGAGATATCAGCGCTAGCTTAACACCATAGAGAGACTTGAACTTTTAGCCCTCAAAGAATTATATTGTGACAACCATGGCAGAAGCCCCACCACAGACGAACTTTGCCCCTCATCCGGCCACGATTGAGTTCCTGCGCAAGCTCT
>JBMYQZ010000671.1:0-3318 GCA_049601855.1 Limisphaerales bacterium
TGGCGACCATTCGCGAAGCCCTCGACTTCGCCGGCACGCCCTATGATGTTCATGTGGCTACTAAAACCCCCGGGTCCCTGACGCTCGATAGGCTGCGAGCTGGGACCCGGGGATTCTACAACGGAGTCATTTTGACCACCTCCGGCTTGAGCTACACCCTCGACGGTGGCATCACCTGGCAGTCGGCCTTGGACAGCGCCGAGTGGACGGCATTGGAAACTTACGAGCGCGACTTCGACGTTCGCCACCTCAACTGGCACGGCTATCCGGGACCGAGCTCTGGTCTTAGTTGGCCCAACGGTTCCACGAGCGCCAACCCTCCGATTCAAGCGAACTGGACTGCCGCCGCCGCGGCCGTTTTTCCGTATCTCAACACTTCCAACTCCCTCTCGATCAGCAATGCGTGGACCTATTTGGCCGCGCCGCTTGATTCCAATACCACTGTTTGGCTTCAAGATGGTCAAGGTAACGCCCTCCTCTCCAGCGCGGTTCTTCCTGATGGCCGCGAAGTTGCCACGATGACGTTCGACAATGCCTCTTACTTCGTTCACTCCTCAGTCATCCGCCATGGATTGATTCGCTGGGTCTCGAAGAATATGTTCCTCGGCCAACGCCACACCTACCTGGTGGCCCAGATCGACGATGTCTTCCTCGACGACGAGATCTACACCGGTGGTTCCTATCGGCAGAACTCCAATGACTGGCACGCCACCATCACCTGGCAACAGGCTTATCGCCAGCGTCCTTCCGGCGTGAACTTCCGCTACGACATGGCCTTCAACGGTTTGGGAACTGAACCCGGCCAATATCCCGGTGATGACCTGACCTCCTACGCTGCTGCCACCGAGGGCGAGTTCAAGTGGATCTCCCACACCTTCACACATCCTTACCTGACTTCTCTCACCTACGAAGAAAGTTTGCCGCAGATCGTGCCAAACAACCAGAAGGCCATTGAACTCGGTCTGACCGACTACAGCCCGGCCAGCATGGTCACCCCGAACATCACCGGATTGGAAAACCCATCTTTCCTGAACGCCGCTTACGACGCCGGTGTTCGCTATCTCGTGACCGACACTTCCATCGCGCATCATCGTCCGGCTGGTCCGAACCAAGGCATCCCCAACTGGCACGTGCCCGGAATCATGATGATCCCTCGCCATGCCAACAACCTCTTCTACAACGTCTCGACTCCCAGCGAATGGGAAACCGAATACAACGACATGTTTCGCAGCTACTGGGGCCGTGACCTGACCTACGCGGAGATCATCGAAGACCAAAGTGACCTGATCCTCGGCTTCCTCCTCAAGGGTGATGTCAGCCCACACATGTTCCATCAGCCGAACCTCCGTGACTTTGACGGCCAAGGCAGCACGTTGCTGGGCGATCTCTTCGACCGCGTGGCAGACAAATACGAGCACTACTACAACTTTCCGTTCCTCAGCCCCACGCAGGACGAACTCGGCGAACTCGTTCGCGGTCGCAACGCATACAACGACAGCCAGGTGGTCGGCACGGTGCACTCCGACGGTTCCGTTGACGTCTCCGTCATCAACGCCGCTCGCATTCCGGTTTCTGGCCTGCGCACGGCGGACAGCGAATTTTACGCGGGTGAATGGATCACCTACATCGACTTGGGCGCCGGACAGGGTGTTACCTTCGTTCCCGGCTCCAACGGCATCTACACCATGGTTGCTCAGACCAACACCGCTCCGACGGCCACCGACGCCAGTTACACTGTGGTTGCCGGCTCCAGCCTCCCGATCAATCTCAGCGTCACCGATCCTGAGAATGACATTCTTACCTACGAAGTCGTCAGCAGTCCCGCGATGGGCATGGTCAACGGAATCGCTCCGACCCTCGCATACGTTCCTCCGACGGCCCAGACGGGCACGGTCAGCTTTGACTTCACTGCCAGCGACGGCCAGTTCGCCTCGGTTGGTACCGTCACGGTGACAATCATTCCGAACAGTAACACGGCTCCATCCGCGATTGATGCCACCTACAGCACGCCGGCCGGCACGCCGATCCAGATCACGCTCACTGGCACTGATCCGGAAGGCGACGAACTGACTTTCGCCGTGGCCGACGAGCCGAGCGTCGGCTACACCGAGAAAGATGATTTTGTCTACGCCAACATCACCTACACCCCTGATCCCAGCGTGGTTGGCACGGACAGCTTCACCTTCACCGCCAGCGACGGCCAATACAGCAGCACCGGCACGATCACCATCAACATTCAAGGCGGCGGCGTTTCTGGCGGCGGTGTGGTCAACGTCGACGGTGATCTCTCTGACTGGAGTTCGGTCGCTAACTCGGGCAGCGGGCTGGACGTTGAAAATCTCACCGGCAACCAAATCGACCTGACGGAGTTGAAAGTCACCCACGACGAAAACAATCTCTATATCGCCTACAACAACAAGCAGCCGGTCATCCTCAACTGGGGCTACACCCTCTACCTAGATGTTGACCGCAACCCGAACACCGGTTTCGGGATGTGGGAGAACGGCGCCGATTACATCATCCAAGGAAACGGCCTCTACCAATACTCCGGTAACGGCACGGACTGGAACTGGACCTGGGTCACCGCCGCCACCGCCACAGTCGGCACCACGGCTGCGGAACTTTCCATCCCGCTGTCACTCATCGGCAATCCGGATTCCTTCCACTACACCTTCTTTGGTGACAACTACGCCTTCTCCGGCACCACCTACGAGTTCATCCCGGCTGAGGCTTGGTCCGGCGGCAAAAGCTACCTTCTCTACAACATCGTTGCTCCCGATCCGGAATTGGTCACCGTCGATGGCGACCTCTCCGACTGGGCTGACTTCACTCCGATTGGCGTTGACGGCGACGACATTGCGAGCACCAACGGCCCGATCGACATCCGCAAGATCTACCTCGCCAACGATGCCAACAAATTCTTTCTGGCCTACGAGAACGACGACGACATCGTGTTGAACTGGGGCTACACCCTCTACCTCGACACTGACGCCAACAACAACACGGGCTTCGGTTTCTGGAACCTCGGCGCTGACTACGTCATCCAAGGCAGTGGCATCTACCAATACACCGGCACGGGCTCTGACTGGAACTGGACCTGGGTGGCTTCGCTGGACTCCGTCACGAGCGGCAAGTTCATGGAGGCTAGCTTCGCCACGAGCGTCCTGGACAATCCCACGGGTGAGATTCGCGCTGCATTCTACGGCGAAAACGCCGCCTTCGGTGGAACTGGGGTGGACGTCGCTCCCAACAACCTGAACGGCAATCAAAGCCAACCCGGCTACCTCAGCTACCAGGTTCAATAGACCGCAAACGTTC
>JBMYQZ010000672.1:0-3314 GCA_049601855.1 Limisphaerales bacterium
ACGTGACATACCCTTCACGCTCTCTGTGAGTGCCGCCTGACTCTCAGCTAGGCTATTGAGTGTTGATTCGAACTCGGCTTGTGCACGACGAAGGTTCGTTGCTCGCTCAACAGAATTTCTTCGCCGTCGACCCAATCAATCGCGGCGGTAAACGTGGCGCTATCCGCGGTCGTCTTCCAGTCGACCAACCGCTGGAAGACCTGACGTACCTCACCCTTCATGTGCCAGGTATCGTAGGACTTCTTGCCAATTCGTGTCTTGGACCAACCGATGTAGATGCCGCGGTGATGGGTAAACTTGTCGCCGGCGCCCTTGGTGATCGTGCCGGCGCCTTCGGAATCAAGCATGTCGTCTACGTGGAGGAAGACCTTGTAGTTCGCGTGCGCTGCTTCCTTGGTCGAACGGTCGTCGCTCGTCATGAGATGCACGACGGGTTTGCCTTCGTAGGCGACCGTCACCGTCTTGCCTTTCCGCTCCTTGACGGAGAAACCGCCACCGAAGACGGAACTCGTGGCGACGATCAGGGCGAGGGAGAAAATGAGTGGCTTCATGGTTACTTGAATCTGTTGAGCAGCGGTTGATTGCGGCGAGTTCGATAGACGTTCAGACGTCGGCGGTCGAGCAATTCCTCAAATCGTTTCACCTCCAACGAAATACGGCGGCCAGTTGGCCGCCGTTCCAGAGTGCGTTGAGTGTGGGAATCAAACTTCCACGACATCGTTCACCAATTCGCCGATGCCCGAGATGTGGATCGAGATACGATCGCCGACAGCGAGGGTGAATTCATCGGGAGGGACCACACCAGTTCCCGTCAGCAGAATCGCGCCATGCGGGAAGTCCTGTGAGCGATGCAAATACTCGGCGAGTTCGTCGAAGGAACGCTTGATTTGCGAAATCGAAGTCTGGCCGGAGAAAACCTCTTCACCGCCGCGGTCAATCTTGATTCCGATCTCCCATTGGCGGGCTTCCTCCTCGGAGGGACCGATCACGATCGTTGGCCCAAGTGCGCAGGAATACTGGTAGACCTTGGCTTGCGGCAGGTAGAGCAGATTCTCTCCCTCAATATCGCGAGAGCTCATGTCGTTACCGATGGTGTAACCGACAATCTCGCCCGTGGCATTGGTCACTAATGCCAGTTCCGGCTCTGGCACGTTCCATTTGCCGTCCTTACGGATGCCAACAGGACCGCCGTTTGGAACGGTCTTTTCAGCAAGCGACTTGAAGAAGATTTCCGGTCGGTCCGCGTCGTAAACGCGATCGTAGGCACTGGCACTGAAATCGGATTCTTCCATCCGTGCGGTCTTGCTGCGGAGGTACGTGACGCCGGCAGCCCAGATTTCCTGGTGATCGGCTGGGGAGAGGATCTCGACGTCGCCAAGCGCCAGAGTGGGAGCGGCCTTGGCGAGGTTGATGACCGAGTCCGAGGGAGAATCAGCGTTGAGAATCTCTGCAAGACCGGTGAAGGACAGACGGCGGACAGAATCCCCCTCCAACAAACCGACACCAACGGAGTCCCCGGATCGAAAGCGGCACAAACGTAGACAACTCATGCGCTGAGTGAAACGTCAGGAAGTGGAAAAGA
The DNA here is from genome assembly GCA_049601855.1 of Limisphaerales bacterium. Lineage (GTDB taxonomy): Bacteria > Verrucomicrobiota > Verrucomicrobiia > Limisphaerales > JAYPXF01. The sequence continues at coordinate 1,583 of JBMYQZ010000672.1, forward strand.
CAACCGTCCGCTTGCCCGCTCAGCGGTAACGCCGGTCGTTCTGAAGGAACCCGGGAACACCTTGCTCCCAAGGCTTGGGCTGATTCCAAGGACGGTGAGACGTGTTCTTCTCTTTCTCGACGCTCTGGCAACCGGTAAACGTGAAGCTCCCGATTACGAGCGCACCAAGCAGAACCAGATGTTTGAGACGAGAACGGTTCATCGAATGAAATTGGGAGCAACGACTTCGTCGCCTTCTTCAATGCCCTCCACGTCACCGTCAAAATCGTCGATGACGTTGGCGATCGAGTGAACTGTTTCGACCGTCGAAACCTTGATCCGGGCGATGTAGCGACCACTGCGGGTGACCGTCAGCTCGCCATCACTGCGCACGCCGTGATTGGAACCGATGTCGAGGATCACAAATTTCCACTTTGGATCGACCGCCACAACCTTGCCGCGAATGCCGATGGGTTGCACCACGCTGCGGTTCGGATTGAGGGCCGAGTCCAACTTCTCCTTCAAGCGGTTGAACTGGGAAATCAGGACGCCGTTTTCAGACTTGATCGTGCCCAGCTCGCCTTTGACTTTTGGCAACTCGGTGTGTTCGGCGATGATGCGCTTGGGAGTCAGGTTGAACTTATCATTCAGATCAAAGTACTGCTTGTTCATGTCTTTGATGCTGTTCATCTCCGTGATTGCACGTTGCTCACTGGACTTGGCCTTCTTCTCGTTGTTGAGCGCCTGGTTCTTCAGCTGCGTCTCGTCTTGGAGGTCGCGGGTGAGCTTGTCCCGTTGCGCACGGAGATCATCCCGCTCGTCCCGGATGGTGTTCCGGTCGTCGGTCGTCTTTTTGTGCTCGGATTTCTCATCCGACAGTTTCTTTTCCTCGGTCGCCAAGTCGGTCTTGAGATCGAGGATCTTTGGCTTGATCTGCTTTTCCGCCACAAAGATTGCGGCAGCGCTTCCGAGGATGGAGACGAACATTAATAACTTGATCCACATGGCAGAGAGTCAGTTCCGTAAATTCAACGGCCGCAGATAGTTAGTGATCCCGCGAAGCGGTGTCAATTCCTGTAATCTGCGGCTGAAGAGACATTTTCGGACCAAATTGACCGGGATAACAAGACTAAAGATGCACCCAACCAAGGACTCGTTACAGCAGAACGTGCTTCAGTGATGACTCAGAAAAGCTCCTTTTCCCCTGAATTACCCTATTTTCGTGTGCCCCACTCGACATTCCGCAATCTAAATGAGTATTCTGGAGCCATGCCTTCCGCCCTGATTCGTGGACAAACCCGCTCCAGCAATCCCGTTCCGACGGTCGATCAGGTCATGGTCGAGGAACGTGCAGCGGCATTCACGAAACGCAGCATCAAGACTTCCGCCAAGCTTTCCGGCCTCAAGCTCTCCATCGCGATGATGGACCTGACCACCCTTGAAGGCAAAGACACGCCGGGCAAAGTCGAGTATCTCTGCCAGAAGGCGCTCAATCCCATGCCGGGCGTGGACGTGCCTCGCTGTGGTGCCGTGTGTGTCTATCCGTCGATGGTGAAATTCGCCCGCAAATGCCTCGGCGAAGATTCCGGAGTGAACGTGGCTTCGGTGGCGACGGGGTTTCCCAGCGGCCAATATCCGCTCAAGACGCGCCTGGAGGAAGCCAAGCGGGCCGTCCGAGATGGTGCCGACGAAATCGACATGGTCATCTCCCGAGGTAAATTTTTGGCCGGTGAGTACAACTTCACCTTTGATG
>JBMYQZ010000673.1:0-3310 GCA_049601855.1 Limisphaerales bacterium
ACCGTCCGTGGGGTGGTAATCCCACGAAGATTTCAGAAAGTGCCGGTCGGCCGGCGATGCGCGAACACTTCAACATGGGATTGAAAGATCCCGGTGTCTACTTTGCGGATGAATGGGATTTTCCCGAGCGCAAATTCGGTTCCATCGGCTGGGCGGGTCGCGTGCATCGCGGGACGCCTTGGCAGACGATCTACATGAAGTCGCGGGTGGCTTCTCCAGATGAGTGGCTCGAATGGGATGGGGACCCGGGAACGCATTCGACGAATGACTGGAGGCTGTTTGACCGCTTGAGTGCTCACCTGAGCCAACGGGCGGCCCGGGGATTGATGGGGATCAATCAGACGAATTTTGCGGCTTGGTGCGCTGTCCTCGGTGGATTGAATTATATGTACAATCCGAGGCCGCATGAAGCTCTGCAAGCTGCTCCGGACCTGCTTGATACGAACCTTCATCCAAGGAGCCTCAACCTGGGGTGGATTCATCGAGGTATTCTTCAGTCGCGGCGTGAACGCACGAGCTTTACGCGTCTGAGTGAGATCTTGTCCGTCCCGGAATTGAGTGATGGCGCTCCATACCTTGTTCGGGATCGGGTGCGCTACTACAATGGCTCGACCTACCTGCGGAACAACGAGGTGATTCATCGTGGCATTCGTTGGACCTGTGTGTCCGGGTCAGGGGCTGGGCGTGACGAGATGCCGCCGAGTTTCCGCGAGCACGACATTAAGCTCTACAACCTCGCGGGTTTGGCGGCGCGGGTGAACCCCGGGAATATCAGTGGGAGGGATTACCCCTTCGAGAAGAATGATTACATTCGGTATGTTGATCCTTCGGTTGGTCTCCGGCTTTACCGGGCCACGAGGACTACCACCAATCCGCCGGTGACCGCCGGGGTGCTGAACGGAGGATGGATGCAAAGTCCCTGGCGGGAAGCGCAACAGAATCCGACCTCGGCTGAGATGCTCGGGCTGAGTGACAATTTGATCGAACGCATTCCGCAGAAGATCATGGGGCTGCTCAAGCGCGATCCGCATCCGCGGGTGGTCGTGTATGCCTTTGGGCAGGCCTTGGCTCCGGCCGATCAATCCCGCTATCTGTTTCCCGGACCGTTCCAGGGAATGGTCACGAATTACCAGGTGATCGGTGAAGTTTCCTCGCGAACGGTCTTGCGAGTGGAAGGCATACCTGAGCCGGGACTGATTCCTCTGAACACCAACGCGGCGCCGATCATTCTGCCGGAGGTCGTGGTCGAAGATCATAAGATTCTAGGACGATTATGATCACCCTACGGGTTGGACCGTATTGTCCCTCGCGCTGGCGAACTGATAATCTGGGCATGTTAGAAAAGACAAATTACTTGGCATGAAGAAACGAGTGTTCATCGGGCTCTGTCTGCTGATGTTGGCCATCGCGGCGTTGATCCACCGCGACTCACGAATGCGGGAGTCAAAGTCGAAGCACCGGGCGAGTGCAACGCCGACCGAGAATGTTTCGGAGGAAAATGTACCAAACGCTGCCGCCCGGAATGACACCATTGCGACCAATGAACCGGCAGCCGCAAAGCCGAAGCGATTGGAGTCAATTGATCGTGACCCGATGTACCCACATCGGCTGAATAACTCCTACAAGACGCCTTCCGAACTGTTTCGCAGCGAAACCGCCATTCTTTTGCGGAACGCTTTGATCGATACGGGGGAAGACTTGGACAAGCTTGCGATTCCCGAGCATCTGAGGGCTGAGGGCGATCCCGGGAGTTACATCGTGCAAGTCGCCGGAAAATCCTCGCCGGCATTCTTGCAATTGCTGGCCCGCGCGGAGGCGAAGGTGGTCAGCTACATTCCCCACAACTCCTATCTGGTGACGGCGAATGAATCTTCGATCGCCAGCCTGCGGAAATCGCCCTTCGTTCGCGCCGCAGTTCCTTACGAGCCTTACTACAAGCTGGACCGTCGGCTTCTCCCGGTGGCCATTGACCAAAAAGCCATGGAGCGGGGCAAGCTGGTTCGCCTGGCTTTGTTTCCCGGAACCAGGAATGAAGGCATGCGCAAGATTCTGGAGTCCGGCGCGATCGTGTTTGAGGAATCGGAGTTTCCTTATGGTCCGTTGGTTACGGTGTTTCCGCCGTCAGACAGTCTGGTCAAGCTGGCCCAGATTCCCGAGGTGCAGTTGGTGGAGACGTTTGGTCAGCGCGTGTTGTTGAACGAATTGAGCCGCGTCCGCGTGGGGGTCGCAACCAATGGCGAAGTGGCGAATATTCACGGGCTGACTGGCAACGGGACGGTGATCGGAATCAATGACAGTGGTGTCGATCGGTCCCACAATGACCTGGTTGCTTCCGGCGGCTCTCGGGTGATTTACGACAGCACCAATTTTACCACTACCATTTCGGATGGGACCGGGCATGGAACCCATGTGGCGGGCATTATCGCGGGCGATGGTGATACCACACCGCCGGTTTTCACCAACGGATCAACCATCGGTCATATCTATGCCGGCAAGGCTCCGTCGGCATCACTGTATCCCTTGTCGATCCTTCCCGCTTTGGCTGAGGCCAATTTCACGTCGCACGGGGCGGGCGTGACCAATCATCACATTAGCAGCGTTACCGTCACCTTCGGATCAGGCGGCTACGATCACGTGCCGAGTGTGTTCCTCTTTGACCTCACGGCCTTTAGTACGAATGGCTCCGGAGGACAGGAGACGCCGGGATTCGGCGCGTCTCTGGAAGTGGTGACAAATCAGGGTCAGGTGGTTGGCATCAACGTTCTCTCCCAAGGTACCAACTACAACGCGACCAACACCTTTCTCGTGATGACCGCGCCTTGGAGCGACTTCCAGTTGGTGACGAATCACGGACGGCATACCAACATCTATACGGTCAACAACAGTTGGGGAACCACCTTGCAGGAATATGACACGACCGCGGCGATCTATGATGCGGCCGTTCGCGATTCGATGCCCCACTGGCCGGGAGAGCAGGGAATCAACTGGGTTTTCTCCGCGGGTAACAGCGGCTTTGGTACGACCGATGGTCAGAGTGGTATCAATGATTCCATCGAGAGTCCGGGGACCGCCAAGAATGTGATCACCGTGGGCTCGTCCTGCTCGTGGCGTAAGTGTTGTTACTTTCTCGTTTTGTGGGCCTTTTCCTGCTCAATCTCCCATGTGCCGACAAGGATGACACGGCTGAATCGAGAAAGTATCACCCTTTCAAGGACCCCATCGACTTGTCCGGGGACCGGTGGGAGCTCCCAATGCACCTCGCCGAGGCCATCTTCTCGATTGACCACCAGAGCCGCGAGGTCGAGCCGGC
>JBMYQZ010000674.1:0-3308 GCA_049601855.1 Limisphaerales bacterium
GTGGCGGATGTCTCGGCCTCGATCACAACCCGTTTGGGTTCGTAGGTCAGGATCTTGGCCACACCGGTGGCGGGCGCGGCTGCGGGAGGCGGCATGTTCCCGTCGATGACGACGGAATTATGAGGATTGAACTGGGGGCTCTTGAGTGCCGTAAAGGCATTGGTTCCCGGCAGGGCCTGCCAGTGGTGAAAGAGCTTGGCACGGGGCAGGGCACCAGCGAATTCGATCAGAACCAGCGGCGCATTGCTCTGCACGACGATTTGCAGGTCCTTGCTGTCGGGCGCCTGATAAAGACCGAATTCCATGGCGTTGCTGAAGCGTTTGCCGCCCGGATCGAAGGTGCCGTTCAGGAAATCGCTATACCGGACATTACCCTGCGGGGTGGGGACGACGTTGATGCCGAGGAAATAGCGGGCACCGGCGAGTTCCCACATCCGGATCGGGACGGTCTGCATGCTGGCCAGGTAATCCGTCTTGTCCTGGCCAACGCGGGATTCCTGCGAGATGTCCAAGGACTGAATCTGGTAATAGGGGAACTGTTTGTGCAGCCAGTTGACGCGATAGATGTTTCCGAGTTGTTCGAGCAGTGGGACGCCGGAGCCTGGTCCAATGGTGATGCGGCTCTCGTGCGGGACGGCGCTGAGTTTTCGGAAGACCGGGTTGTCGGCGTATTCCTGTTTGTAGTCGACGTGCCTGATGAAGTGCGCGTTCGAACGACCGAGGTCGAAGACGAGGATGAACAACAAGAAGGCGGCGCCCCATTTGGCATGGCGTTGGGTGAAAGTGCCGCGGTGAATCAAAGCCAGGGCGACGACGGAACAAACGAGGAAGAAGATGAAAGTCAGCCCCTCAAAGAGGCTGAACTCAAACACCACCTTGGCGGCGGCGGCTTCGATGGCCGTGTCCTTCATGAAGCCCTCCACCGCGGATCGCTTCGAGGCGTAGAGCATGAGGCACATGAGACTGACGCCGATCAGGGCACCGCAGCCGAGGAACCAGTTGCGATCGAAGGTCGGCAGCTTCTTCCACCAATCGCCAAACCCACTGGGTTTGGTGCGTTCACGATCCACGAAACGAACCCAAAGATCGTTTAGGCCAAAGGCGAAGATGATGCCCAGCGCCATGTGCATTGGCTGCATGAACTTGATCGGATTGCGGATGGTCTCGGCGTACGGGAGCTCGAAGAAGAAGCGATACAGAAATCCGTAGCGACCAAAAGCGAGCAACAACGAGATCACGGCAAAGGCACTCAGACACCAGATGAAATAACGGTCTTTGTCTGCCAGTGAGCTGCCATTTCGAAACAGCGAAATGACGAAAGCCCAGAAGACGATCAGTGCGACCAAAACGCCCAGATGTTCTCCTGATCCTGAGTAACGATGAATTTGCGGTGATGCCAGAACCTGTTGGGCCTGCGCCTTCATCGCGGGAGCGGAGGCGGGATTGGCCAGAATCTTCTGCAGCTCCGGGATCTGCGGGCTTCGTCCCACGCGACCCCAGTATTGGCCCCCGTCTGGTTCGTCCATGCGGTAGCCGAAGAGTCCGGGGATGACGAGTCGAAGAGTTTCCAGCTTCGGTAGACTCCATTGGGTGGCGAATTGGTAAGCACGGTCGCTGGTGTCTTTCGTCTGGCCGGCGACGGCGACGCCCTTGACCTGCGTGTTCACGAGGGACACCACGGCGTGGGCGGCGATGAACGTGGCGGCGAAAGCCATGATGATCACCGCCAACGCGCCCTTCAGGAAACGTTGGGCGACAGGTCCTTCCAAGCGTGTATCAAGATACGCGAAAATGACGGCCGCCATGAACACGCTGAAGATCGCCCCGATGTCGTAGCCCTCCATCACGCCCATGCCGATGCAGGCACCGGCCAGTCCGTAGCGGATCCATTCGTTGCGAATCCGTTTGCACGCGACCAGCCCGAGCGCGAGAAAGGCCATCGCACGGGTGATGTCCCAGTAGGGCAACCCCCAGGTAGCGCGAGAGAAGCCGTTCATGTTCAGCATCACCGCGGTGGCCGCGATGAAACAGACCGGTTTGCGGAAACCGAGCTGGCGAAAACAGAAGTAGGCGCAGACCCCGAGAAACCAGAGCGAGAAGGGGCAGAAAAACTTCTGATATACGACCGCGCTCCGCATCAGGACACCGATGAGAATCGAGATGGTGGGCCGGTTGGCGACCGTCTCGTTGCCGAACCAGTTCAGCGGATTCCAGACGCCGGTGAAGTTTTGAAAGAGGTAATCCCACTGGGCCATCTGGTTGCCGAGCGGTCCGTCATTGGAAAATACGACCAATCCGGACCGGAAACTGTCCAGAAACAGGAACGCCATCACGAGGGCCATGGCTCCGAGATGGATCCCCGTGTGATTCAGCCAACCGCCTTGTGATTCGTCCTGCGTGGGTTTGCTCATGGAAATAGGTGCGGGATGTTAGGTTTTGCCCCTCTCAAGGCAAATAGAGAATTCACCCCACTGGATTTGTCTAATGAATCCGCCCAGAATCCAGAAATCCCTGTTCAAAAACAGGGGGAATTGATACGAACACCGGCTTTTCCCGCCCTCTTGGCGGACCATTAAACCGCATGTCTGAGAAGATATTTGTCATCGGCAGCAACTCGTTTACCGGGTCGACCTTCGCCGCTTACGCGCTCGAACAAGGCGCGGAGGTGATCGGTGCCAGCCGTTCTCCCGAACCCGTGGATTCGCTGCTGCCCTACAAGTGGTTGGCCAACGACGCGCGGTCCCGCTTCCAATTCCGCCAGCTCTGCTTGAACCAGGATGGCCAGGAAATGCTCTCAGTGATCGGTGACTTCAAGCCGGATTACGTGATCAATTTCGCCGCTCAGAGCATGGTCGCCGAAAGCTGGGAGAATCCCGATCACTGGTATCAGACGAACGTGGTCGCCAACGTGAATCTTCACGAAGGCTTGCGGAAATTCGATTTTCTTAAGAAATACGTCCACATCACCACGCCGGAAGTCTATGGCAGCACGGAGGGTAAGATCGCCGAGACGGCCCCCTACAATCCGAGCACGCCTTACGCTGCGTCGCGGGCCGCGTGCGACATGCACCTGCAGACCTTCGTCAAGCAGTATGACTTTCCGGTGGCCTTTACGCGCGCGGCAAACGTTTACGGTCCCGGGCAGCAGCTTTATCGGATTATTTCCCGCACCATTCTCTACATCCGTCTCGGCAACAAACTTCAGTTGCACGGCGGCGGTGTTTCCGTCCGTTCGTTCATTCACGGACGCGATATTGCGGAAGGCACGCTCCAAGTCGCCCGCCAGGCGCCGATTGGCGATTGCTATC
>JBMYQZ010000675.1:0-3304 GCA_049601855.1 Limisphaerales bacterium
TGCAATCAGGGGATCCGAAGACCTCGACGCGAGCCGTGCTCATTTGCTCCCGGCAGGATGCCGGAAGGACGGGCCTCAACGCGCGTCACCTCTCCGTTACTTCACCGGCGGCGGATCGGTGAACCAGTGCTTCGGGAATTCTCCGTGCTTGGACTTCTCCTGCAAGCGCCAGGGAAAGGTGTTTCCACGATCGCGTTTCAAGGCGAGGTTGTCTCCCTTGGTGCGATTGACTTCGGCCCAGAGCAGGTCGTTGAGGTCTTTGATCGTATCCTGGTGATCGGGGCTGAAGATCAGGTTTTTCAATTCCTCCGGATCATTCTTCATGTCGTAGAGTTCATTCACGTCCCAAAGCCCGTGGTAACGGATGTACTTGTAACGTTCCCCAAGAATAGCGTGCATCGTCGGCGTGTGCGGATAGTTCCATTCCCAGAAATACTCGTAGAGCAACCCCTTGCGCCATTCGACGTTCTTGCCCTGGATGAGCGGGAAGAAACTGGCTCCATCCATGTGCTTGGGAGTTCCCAGACCAGCGGCACCGAGAAAGGTGGGGCCGATGTCAATATTGGCGACCACCTGTGAAACTTTGCTGCCCGGCTTGATGATCTCAGGACAGTGCATGAGTAGTGGAACTTTGATCGAGTGCTCGTAGGCCACGCGCTTGTCGATCAGGCCGTGTTCGCCGAATTGAAAACCATTGTCGCCCATGTAAACGACCAAGGTTGATTCGAGCTGCCCGCTTTTCTTCAGGTAGTCGAAAATCCGGCCGACGGAATCGTCCATTGCCAGGAGAGTTTCGCAGTAGCGGCGGTGATATTCCTGCAGATCAAAGTTCTTCAGGTTGTAGGCGTAATCGACGCCATGGCGGCTGTTGCGCTGATCCTTCAGCCAGCGTGGTTTGTTCCGATAATTCTCCTCGTTGTTCGCGTAGCTCTTCGGAAAGGGGAAGGTCTTGTCCTTGTAACGTCCCTTGTGGCGATCGTGGGCGACGAAATCCGCATGCACGGCCTTGTGGGAGAGATAGAGGAAGAATGGCTTCTTCGAGCGCCGGGTGGACATCCAGTTGATCGCGAAGTCCGTCAGTTCATCCGTGATGTACCCTTTTTGCGGAACCTTTTTACCGTTGATATTGTAACCGGAGAAATCGTTTTGCGGAACCTTGCGAGAAGTGCCCCGTCCATCTGGCCAGTAGGTTCCTTGTCCCTTGAACGCCAGCCAGTAGTCGAAACCTTTCTGCGGCTTTTCGTCATTGCCCATGTGCCACTTTCCAACGAAGGCGGTTTCGTAGCCACCAGCCTGCAGGTAGCGCGGGAAGTAGATCAGGTTCGGATCGACCGGATTGTAATTGTCGACGACGTTGTGGTTGTGCGCGTAGAGCCCCGTCAGGATCGAGGCCCGGCTGGGAGAGCAGAGCGAGGTGGTGACATAGGCATTCTGGAACTGCAACCCGTTCGCCGCCATCTGGTCCAAGTGGGGCGTTTCCAGGTAGGGATGCCCCATGAAACTGAACGCGTCGTAGCGATGATCATCGCAGAGGATGAACAGGATGTTTCGCTTTTCGACGCCGGAGATCTTCGGGAGTTTGAACCCGGCAGCAGAGACGGAGGTGGTGAGAATAACCAGCGAGAGCAGTGCGGATAAGCGTCGGTGCATGGCCTCGCTTATCCCAGAACCGACCGATGGTTGGCGATAAGAAATCCGCGTCGCTTACGCCTTCTTCCGGTTGCGCTTCTTCTTGTTCTTCTTTTCCGCTGGGGCGGGTTTGGCCTCGGGGCCGGTGTAGGTCTTTTCGTTTCCGATGGCCCACTCGACTCCCAGGGCGATGTTCTTCTGTTGCAGAACGGGGTCGTCGTATTTCTTCGTGTATTCCTTCAGGCCTTTGGCGAAGCGGCGGATCAAGGCGCGATGTTCGGGCTTATCCAAGGCGTTGTTCAGCTCGTCCGGATCTTCTTCCAGATCGAAGAGCCACGGGCGGCCGTTCTGGGCGAAGACCAGCTTGAAGCGGTCGCTCGTGGCCATGATCCAGTTGCCGGGATCACCGGTGGAGCGGATGTAGGCGATGTCGTTCCACGCTTGCGGTTTGCCGAGGAAGAGGGCGGCGGCGTTGCGTCCCTGTTCCAGACCAGCGGTCTTTTGCCCCATGAAGTCGAAGACCGTGGGCAGGAAGTCGACGCAGGAGAGGGCTTCGTTCACGACCGTGCCGCCCTTGATCTGGCCGGGGACATAAAAGAGGAACGGGATACGCGCGGAGCCTTCGTAGGGAACACCTTTGTTCAATCGGCCGTGCTCACCGCAAAGATCGCCGTGGTCCGAGGTGAGCACGATGATTGTGCGATCGAGAATCTCTTGTTTGCGCAGCGTGTCGATGATCCGGCCGATGTTGTCGTCCAGGCATTCGACCATGCCGAAGTACTTGGGCATCAGTGTGCGGACCGTGTCGGCTGTCAGGCGGGGCGTCATCGCGGCCCACGCCGGCGTCTGGGCGCGGGTCTTGTTCAAGGTGGATTCCGGGGTAGGGACCTTCGCGTCGCCATACTTGGTGTCGTAGGGAGCGCGGACGGTGTTGGGCCCATGAGGATCGGGGAAACTGACCATGTAACAGAAGGGTTTCTTCGCGTTGGTGTTGATGAAGTCGATCGTTTTGTTGGCCAGCCAGTCGGTGGCAAAGGTCTCCTTATCTGCGTCATCCACGCTGTAGCTGGGATTGCCGTTTTTGTCACGCGCACCGACGCGGGGACCGTCGGGAGTGTCTTCGAACTTCTTCCAATGCCCGCGATTGAACATGAAGCGGTTGTCCTCGAAACCGAAGTTTCGCTTCGGACCCCATTGCGGTTTCCCGTTGCCGTCGAGGTGCCACTTGCCTGAGTAACCGGTGGAATATCCGGCCCGGCGGAGAATTTCGGCAAAAGTCACAACCTCGTCACTCAACTTGATGTTGTTGGTGACGACCGGAGTGTTTTGCGGATAGCGACCGGATATCAGTGCGGCACGCGACGGGGAACAAACCGGTGTGGTCGCATAGAAACTGGTGCAGATCGCGCCATTGTCGGCCAGCCAGTCGATGTTGGGCGTCTTGATGACGTCGGTGCCGAAGTAATAATCCTGTTGGGGCAGGAGTTTCTGGTAGCAGCTGAGCGTGCGGTAATTGTGTTCGTCGGTCTGGATGACGAGGAGATTGTACTGCTTCTTCGCGGCCAGCGCGGGGAGGCACAAAATCAGGGTGAGTAAGGTGACGATGCGGTTCATGGGGTGGAGACTAGGGCGTGTTCGAAAACTTGAAAAAGCCAAAGATCGGGCTTGTACAAAT
>JBMYQZ010000676.1:0-3300 GCA_049601855.1 Limisphaerales bacterium
ACCATTTTCGAGACTTGGTAGCCGGCGTGCTCGTAGTCCATCGAGCCGTAGCCCTTGGTAAGACTTTTGATGCGATCATGAAAATCAATTACGATTTCGTTCAAAGGAACGGCAGCGGTCAGCATGACGCGCCCGGCGTCGAGGGTTTCGGTATTCTCAATAAACCCACGCTTGTCCGTGATCAGTGACATCATGTCACCAATGTTACCATTCGGGCAGATCACGTAGGCTTTGACCATCGGTTCCTCAATATGATCAATCAAAGTTGCGTCGGGCAACTGCGACGGATTGTCGACCTCGATAACCTCAGCATCCCCCGTCATGGTGACGCGATAAATCACGCTGGGATACGTCGCAATGATATCCATGTCGTACTCACGACGCAGACGTTCGAGAATGATCTCCATGTGGAGCAAGCCGAGAAAACCACAGCGAAATCCGAACCCCAACGCAATCGAACTTTCGCTCTGGAACATCAACGCAGAGTCGTTCAATTGCAATTTGGCCAGAGCGAGTTTCAGGTGCTCAAAATCCCCGGGATTAATGGGGTACACCCCACTGAAAACCATCGGATGAATCTCTTGGAAACCAGGCAAAGCTTTGGCGCCCCGCTTCGCTTCCGTAAACGTGTCCCCGATCTTCACCTCCGACGGCATCTTGATGTTAGCCGTCACATAACCGGTTTCACCCGGCCCAAGTTCAGGACGCGCGTAAGGCTTGGGATTGAAGCTCCCAACTTCCTTCACCTCATACGTCTTGTCGGTGTGCAGCAACTTGACTCGCTGACCTCGCCGCATGGACCCGTTGAAGATCCGAATGTAGGTCACCACTCCACGATAAGTGTCGAAGTAGGAATCCACCGCCAAAGCTTGAAGCGGAGCATCCTCCGCCCCTTCCGGCGGTTTCACCCGCGAGATGATGGTTTCGAGGATTTCCGTGATCCCTATTCCTTCCTTGGCACTCGCCGAAATCGCTTCTTCGGCCGGGATGGCCAAGATCTCTTCCAGTTGCCGGTGCACCATCGGGACATCCGCGTTCGGCAAATCGATCTTGTTGATGACCGGCACAATCGTCAGATTGTGTTTCAAAGCCAACTGAACGTTCGCAACCGTCTGCGCCTCCACGCCTTGGGCCGCATCAATGATCAACAATGCACCCTCGCAAGCGCTGAGGCTGCGCGAAACCTCGTAGGCGAAATCGACGTGTCCCGGCGTGTCGATCAGGTTCAATTCGTAGCGCTCCCCGTCCTCCGACTTATAATACATCGTGACCGGATGAGCCTTGATCGTAATGCCCCGCTCCCGCTCCAGATCCATCGCATCGAGATGCTGATCTTCCATCAGGCGATCCTCAACCGTGCCGGTTTGCTGCAACAGTCGGTCTGACAAGGTCGTCTTGCCGTGATCGATGTGCGCAATAATGCTGAAATTTCTAATGTGTTCTTTGTCCATGGGAGACAAACCAACCGTGTGAGGGGAACTGGTCCCCTGCCCTTCACGATGGAAAAACCGGCCGATTTGGCCGCAGGCACGAGGGCGTGAAGATAGCGGTCTTATTGATTAAAGGAAGGCGATTTTTGGACCGCCTCTTTGCTGATGCGACCGCGCATCCGGTAGTAGAACCATCCTATTTTCTCGTGCAGATAGTTGCCCATCTTCTCGAACCCTCCGGGTTTCGGGATAATCGTGACCGTGTACCCTCCAAAACGTCCAACCAGGGTGTGAAAATTGCACGGGACTTCGAACACGTTGACTCCCTGTGTCCGAAAGGTGGCTGCAGCCCGACGCATGTGTGTCGCTGAGGTGACGAGCAGCAACTGATCCCAGCCGTTCGTCTTGGCCATTTCGGCGACGAACAGGGCTTCGTCATGCGTGTCCTTGCAATGAGGCAACGCAATCACATTCCCCGGTTCCAACTTGTTGCTCACCAGCCAATCGCGTGTGATCTCCGACAACACGAAGTTGTCGCCCTTGTAGGAGACACTTCCGCCGCCAACGACCATCACCGGAGCTTTTTCGGCGAGCATCAGGTCGTAGGCCATAATCACCCGATCGCCACTCGGGGTCAGGTGCATCTTTGAAGCTTCGTAACGGGAAACCGTCGCCCCACCTCCGAGCAATATCACCGCGTCAGCCCTTGGAACGTCATCGAATTCCAACCCCGCATAAGGTCGTTCGAGACCAGCCAGCAGAAGTGCTGAAAACGGCGTCGCGCCCATCACCCAAATAAACAACACGACGCCGGCAATGAAGATCGTCTCCCGTTTGCGTTGGTGTCGATAGAGCCAGACGCCGTAACCGATCAGCACCACCCAGATCATTCCGAGTGGTTCAAAGAAACCGACGACATCTTTCGCGGCGACAGCCAGCATTACCGAAGAAGAGTGTTCACCGCCGTCTGCAAGGCTGCAACCCGCATCGTGAGCGGAAAGTCCGACGGCGCTTCCAGCGTGTAGCTGATCATAGTCTTGGACTGAACCATGAAAAACGCTTCCGGCCACTCCTTGCGTTCATGCGGTTTCACGGGCGGATGGATAACCCCATGGTTCGCCCCCCAACCCTCAATTTCCGCAGATTGATCCACCGGGCAGACCTGCTGGACGGCATCAATCATCTCTCGGCTCTTGGCTGGAACTTCATTCGGATTGAGTTCGTAGAGATAGAACCCTTTCGATTCCCAATCTTCGTGAAGATGCACCCCAAAATCGAACGACGGCTGACGATTCAACCAGTCGGTGTGCGCCATGATCTCCAAGGTCACCGGTGAACGGTAGTCGCGATTCAAATCGACTCGTTCCGCATTCTCCCTGTAATTGCGACGGAAACCGGTCGGATTCAAACAGGGGCACAGCCAAACCGCAGTGTCCTCAGGCCATTCGTGAGCCCGAAGAAGTTGCAGTACAGCCATGGGCCCGGCTGGTTCATCACCGTGAATACCGGCGGAAATATAGACCTTCTTCAAGGTCTGGCGCGGACGAAGCGTCAGCGCAAACAGTTGACGCGACTCTTCGTCCAAGAATACTTCGCTCCCCCACCCTGCCCGTTCCGCCGCTTCTCCGATGGCGCCCAGAACCTCGGCAACGTGAATCCGTTCGCCGCAATAACTCCCCTGATTGCGACCGAGCGGTTGCATTCTCGATCTCAGTTGGCGAGGCAGGCTTCCTCTTCGCAGCAGGCCGCTTCCTGATCCTTGAAGTCAGCGTCCCAATCGGGATCGAGACCGAGGTCACGAATCATCTGCAGATCCTTTTCGACCGGCTGATTCAGAGTGGTCAGATAATTGCCAACCATCAACGCGCTG
>JBMYQZ010000677.1:0-3299 GCA_049601855.1 Limisphaerales bacterium
CCGGCGCTTTTCCTCGGTGTCGATCCTGGCCAGCGCCAGTCCGGTGGCGACCGGGATCTTGTTCTTTTCCAAGACCTGAAGCCCGCGCGTCTTGATCACGGTATCGAAGACCGGATGGTTCAGAAAGGTCTTCTTGAGGAACTCCAGATCCGTCAGGCGGTGCACGCTCTCTTCCGTGGGACAGAGATTCCCTCGCTCGACGCAGACACCTTTTCCCGCGTCCGCCTCCAAGTGGGGCAGAGTGAATCCATCCGGAATGAGGCGACCAAACCGGATCGCCCGCCAAGGGTCGAGGTTGCGAAAATGGTCATCGGGATGAAGGTCGAGAATGATGCACTCACCAGGGCGACGCGCTTGAACCTCACGGTAGCGAAGATAGGCCTGGTAGACGCTGTAGCCCCCGATTCCGTAATTCTCTATGGGCTCGTGAAAATGAGCCGCCAGATAGTTCTGCCAGGTCTCATGGTCGCTCACCTGATCGCAGTGCGTCATGCTGTTGCCGAAGGTCTGGATCCTCGCCTTCTGTCCCTCAGCAAAACGGAGCATCCGCCGGGACCCGTTGGCTTCGTAATGATAAAACGTCCGGCTGCCATGAACACCGTCCAAGCGACTGCCATTCTTCAGGAGCCAACCCAGCAGCGGGTGATAGGTCCAACCCTTGTTGTTCTGTTCCTGATCCGCATGGGTCTTCTTGGAGAGGAAACGCTCGACCCGTTCCCGGGTCTGCTGAATGAGCCGGAGATAGGCGATCTTCGCCTCCTCGTCCGATCGCGCCGTCTGCGTATGGCCGATGAGCCCTCCCCACCCCAAGGCACCAGTCACCGTCGCGGTGCGCTTGAGCATGGTCCTGCGGGATTGCCCCCGAAAACGTTGAGAATCAGTGAATGTCATAGTGGTAAACGATAGGCGTCGCGAAACGGTGTGGCGGTGAGTGGATTTGGCTAGGATCCTGAGTTGAAGCATCGACACTGTGAACGGAAATCTCATTCATGTTGCAACGAGCCATTCAACTGCTGATCGCGCCTTTGGTCGCCGCAGCTGGCAGTTTGTCCGCTGACGAACCCGTTCTCGAACACCTTCCCGGCATCGAAAACGGAGCGCCGATTCCGTGCCAAGTCTACGCTCCGGCTTCCAAGAACCAAACCGAGGCCGGACTGGTGATTCATCTTTACGGAAGTGGCGGTTCCCATCGCCTCGGCCATTACAATGTCGGTCGGCCGCCGTATGATCTGCTGCGGCAACTGCTGGCGAAACGCGGCTACTGGCTGGTCGTGCCGGGCTTGGGTTCGAAGCATTGGATGAACGATGAGGCCTGCCTCAAGGTCGACTCCGTGATCGAGGCCATGGTCAAACGCCACAACGTCGATCACAGGAAGGTTCATTTGTTGGGAACAAGCATGGGCGCCGGCAGCAGTTTGATTTACCAGATGCGCCGTCCGGCGAAGATTCGTTCCCTCGTCGCGATCTTTCCGATGACTGACTTCCCGCGTTGGCTGGAAGAGAAGCCGATCTATCGAATGGTCGTTGAGCGAGCTCACGGAATCACCACCAAGACACGCGCCACCGGGTTGAACGAGATTTCGCCGCTCCTGCATCCGGAAGCTTTCCGGAACGTGCCCATGATGCTGATCCATGGCAACCGGGACGCCGTCGTTCCCCCGCATCACAGCCGGAACTTCGCCGCCGTGCTCAAAAAGATCGGGGCCAACGTCATCTACCGCGAAGCCAAAGGCGAAATGCACCGGGATGAGATCGCCCGGCCCTACCAGCAAGAACTCGCAGACTTCCTTACCCGGAAAGATGTGAAAGCCGAAGATCGCCGCCGCTAACTTTCAAAGTCCGGAACGAGTTGCTGCGCTTCACAAGCTACCCCTACCCTCTCAACTCAGATGAAGCTTTCAACACTCCTGCTTGTCGCCTCGCTGCCAGCGATCCTCTCGGCCGCACCGATCGACATTGGCAATCGACTCGAACTGTTTGCCGACGACTATCTGATCGGGAAGATGAGCCCTGGTATCTCCCGGCACGTTCATCAACCGGTTGCGAAAGATGTCGTCTTCTCTGCGGATGCACCTTGGGAAGGCAACACCTCGGGCTACTACACCGTGTTCCGAGACGGCGATCGTATCCGAATGATTTACCGTGGCTGGGCTCACGAGCCCACCAAACGGGTCAGGCAGCGGCATCCCGAAGTGACGTGCCTGGCGGAGAGCCGTGATGGCTTGTATTTTACCAAGCCCAATCTCGGACTGTGGGAATGGAATGGCTCGAAACAGAACAACATCATTCTCATGGGGGCGGCGACGCATAATTTTGCCGCCTTCAAAGACCTGAATCCGAAAGCGCCTCCCGAAGCCCGCTACAAGGGAATTGGCGGGGAGAAACGTGCGGGCGGCCTGTTCGTGTTTCATTCGCCCGATGGCATCCATTGGAAAAAGATTTCTGAGAAACCGGTGATCACCGACGGCGCGTTCGATTCTCAGAACCTCGCGTTCTGGGATGCCCACGCCGGGATCTACCGCGCCTACTATCGGATCTTTTCTCAGGGCGGGACCGATGGTGGGCAATGGAGGCCCAAAGGCTTCCGCGCCATCCGGACCGCCGTCTCGGACGATTTCATAAACTGGAAACCCGGCGTGGATCTCACCTACCCCGAAGACACTCCCGAACAACATCTCTATACCAATGCCATTCAGCCCTATGAACGCGCGCCGCATCTCCTCATCGGGTTTCCGACTCGCTACCTGCCGGACGAAGGTCAACGCGTGGAACCCATCTTCATGGTGAGCCGTAACGGCATTCATTTCCGGCGCTACAACGAACCTGTGATTCCCGAATCAGCCCCGGTCGACCGGGCCGGCAACCGGAGCAACTACATGACTTGGGGAATGGTCAGCCTGCCCGATGAACCCGGCAAGATCTCGGTCTACGCCACCGAAGCCTACTACGGTCTCGAACCCGGCCGCGTCCGACGTTTTGTGTATCGGACCGACGGATTCGTTTCGCTGCGCAGCACGACGGCCGAAGGTGAGATCATCACCAAGTCGTTGAAGTGGAATGGCAAGAATCTCTATCTGAACGCCGCCGTCCGGAAAGGCGGTTCCGTGCGCGCCGAGTTGATTGGGGAGAGCGGCAAACCAGTTCCCGGCTTTTCAGTGCAGGATGCTGTGCCGTTTTCCGGCGATTCCATTGCGGCCCGAGTGCAGTGGAAGAACGGCAAGAGTCTGGATTCAATTTGGGACCGATCCCTCAGCGTTCGCATTGTTATGAAGAACGCTGATCTCTTCGCGTTGCAGTTC
>JBMYQZ010000678.1:0-3298 GCA_049601855.1 Limisphaerales bacterium
CGTTCACATCGCCGCTCGTGCCGTTGGACAAAAGGCCGACAAAACCCGGTTGCTGTTTCGGATCCGACAACAGCGATTTCACCTGCTCGGAAAAGATCCCGAAATAATCCGCACTGATCTCGCCCCGACGCACGCCACCGACGTAATGCAGGCCGTAGTTGCCCAGCAGAAAGATCGGCGCACGATCCGGGCGGCGAGCGGCGACCACAAACACCTCCGAGTCAACCGGACCGGCAGGATTCAACAGGGATCCGCGCGGTGGATTCATCCAGATACGATCGCCCTTTTCGCCAAAGGGATTGGGCGGGGTGAGTTTCTGGTCCACGAACCAGCGTCGATTGAAGACATAACGCGGCTCGTCATAACTGTCCCAACCCAATTCCGCCGGCCGGAGATTCTTCCATGCGGAACTCACACCCACAGCAATCTGTTTCGCCATGAACTTGTGATACTTCTCGTTCGCTTCCCCTTGTCCGATGTCCACCCCCCGCGGCGTGGAATGCGTATGGGTGGCCGCGAGCAGAATGTGCTCCGGCGGAATCCCGGTGGCGGCATGGATCTGACCCCGGGCATCATCGAGGAACTCGCGGGCAATCATGGTGTTGTCGATGATCGCGAGGGCAACCCGGCTCTTGCCGTCGTCAAACACGACGCAGCGAGCATTCAATCGATGAACGATCTTCTTGGCCGGCCCGTTCTTGGAAATGGTGCCATCGAGCAACACGCCGAGTTCCGGAGTGATATCGGCCGCGGCGGCACCGATGCGGAGCTTCCCGGCTTCGGCCTTGCCCACGATGACCAGGCAGCTTAGCAGCAGGACACGCAAAGAATTCATGGGCCATTCATCGGGCGCGACGGCCGGCGAAGCAAGAACGGAGTCCGGCATTGCAAATCCCGGCGTATTGCCTACCGTCGCCCTTCCACTCCGACCGAACATGGAAGACCGCACCGTCAACGAAGAGACCCTCAAGTTCATCCGCCACATCACGGCTGATGGCATCGTCGAAAAGGATGAAGTCTGGGACCTGGGCCGTTTCCTGGGAAACAACAACGCCGCCCGTAGCTCTTGGCCTGGAGACGTCGTCTGGGAAATCCTCGAGGGGATCTTTGAGGACAACATTGTGGATGATTCCGAGGCCGAGGACCTGACTCAGCGACTGCAGGGCATTGAGAAGGAAATCCACACGCGCAACACGCCTGAAGGCGGGATAAAGGTCGATCAGGAGCAACCGTTTGAAACTCGTGAACTGAGCCTGCCGGCCGTTGCTGAAACGATGGAAATCGAAGCCGTTCGTCCGAACGATCCAGTGTCCACAGTGGATCTTCAAACGCAGCCTGCACCTGCCGGGATTGGACGGAAAAGCGCAAAGACTTTCCTGCGGAATCAGTCGGCCGCCTCTGCCGCTGCATGGCCACTGCCTACGAACGCGCCATGAACGCCAATCCCGAGCTGTACGAAAAGCTCGGCCCGGACATGGTGAATCTCGTGCGCATGCTTTCCACCTACGGTCTCGGCGGCCTGTCCGAAACCAACTGGCGCAAGCTGGAGGGCGAGGGCTTCCATCTCTTCGTGTCCTGGAACAATGACGACGACTGGGTCGCGATCTTCGCCGAGAACGACGAAGGACAGTTCGAACGCTTCGGCTACAACCGGAAGGAAGAACGTTGGGCCTTCGGCGTCTTGCCAGCCGGTGCCGGGGCAGTCTTGAACTTCATCGGCAATCAGTAGTTTCCGTGAACCTTGCCGCCGCCAGGAAATGGGTGCAATTGTGCGCGATCGACATTGATTCAGCGTACGGAACCACCGTCTTTGATGAATGGATGATCGTCTGGATGGCAGGCAATCACCGAGACGTGGTTCACTACTCCGGACCTCGCTTCGGGAAGGAAGCCGACTTTCAAAAGGACCTCCAGCCGCTCAAGCGCAACTTGCAGGGCAAGAACTATCATGTCGGCGACCTCGAATTTGCCCGCGATGCCAAGGGCACTTCCTTTGACGTGCTCGTGATGGCCGGGGAAGACGTCTTTATCATCTTCAACAATACGGAAACGACACTGGCGGACATCTCAGTCAATGTGGAATGGAGAGACGCCCAGATCCCGCTCGTGAAGTTGGGCGAACTCTTCAACGCCGATCCGTTGACGATTGGTTGAGCTGCTACATCAGTTGCCAAAGTCCGTTGCCGCCTGATAGGCTCCGAACCGATGCAGCCTCACCAGGAGACCTTGACCCTGATCCGTCAGATTACTGAAGACGGGATCATCACCGAGGATGAGGTCATGGAGCTGGGCAATTTCCTGAATTCCAATCGAGATGCCCGACAGGCCTGGCCGGGAAGTATTCTCTTTGAAATTCTCAAGCGCATTTTTGACGATGCGAAGATTGATGAAACCGAGATGAAGTCCCTCGGCTACATTCTCAAAGGCATCGAGCTGCAGTGCACCGGCACCTTCGGCGTGCGCGACGAAGAGGTCCAAGATGCATTTCCCGCGGATACGCAGGTGAAGCAGACCGAGATCGATGTGCCGCCGATCGAGTACACCATGACCGTCAAGTCTCCGGATGGTCAGGAAGCCGAATTCGAGGTGGACCTCACCGAGCAGACCTGTGGCTGCGCGGACTTTCAGGATCGGCGCAAGCAACTTCCCTTCGGTTCGCCCGGTCGAATCTGCAAACACATGTTGTTTGCGATCATGGATTCTTCCAACGAAGAACACATCTCGTCCGCGACCTGGCACCGAACCATGGTGCGGGTCTTCAACCATCTGGTGCAGATCAATCGGGCGGCCGATGTTTTCCCCAACTGGGAACTGGTGCAGGCGCAGAATCGCGACTGGGTGGTTTGCTGGGGCAAGGGTGAATGGTGCGTGGTCTTCACGCCCACTGAAGCCGATGCAATGGAACGTTACGCCTTCAACATCAACGAATCGCGCTGGGCTTACGGACGACTGCCGATCGGCTCACGGGTGATTCAAAACATCTTTCGCAGCAAGGGCGCCATCCAGCCCGCCAAGGTTCCCGGCGTCTGAAGTCCGACTGGTGCTCCGAGTAAGAACCGAACCAAGCGGGCTACTTCGTACCGAGAGCTGGGCGTAGTTTGTTGATCGTGAAGTAGAACGTGTCCTTCTTCTTCTTACCCTTGGTGGACGTGAGATTGTACTGCAGTGCCACCTGGTTGATCTTCTGGCCCGACCGGCTCAAATTGCACGACCTTGTCATTAGCTGCGAAGATCCGCATTAGGCTTGGCTTCACCGCGCGCACTGTATCCCGGATGACAGAGCGCACCACAGATGACC
>JBMYQZ010000679.1:0-3292 GCA_049601855.1 Limisphaerales bacterium
GGTCCTCCGGGTCACGAAGGACCAGTCCATGGAAGACAACCTCGCTGACTGATGGCTCTCTTCCAGTACAAAGCCATCACCGCCAACGGGGCCATGACCGAGGGCTCGCTCGAAGCCGCCGGTCGTCAGGCCGCGTTGAAGGAACTGGAGCAGCAAGGCCTCAATCCCGTTGATCTCGCTGAAAATGGCTCTGGAGCCAAGGCCAGCGCTGCCAGTGGGGACGGCAATATGTTCGCGGCGAAGAAGGTCACCGTAAAGGATCTCGAGACTTTCACCCGGCTGCTTTCCAGCCTGCTCTCCGCGGGTCTGCCCCTGAGTCGCGCGCTGGTCATCCTGGTGAAGGAAACTTCCAATCCAGTCGCCAAGGCCCAGTGGAAAGAAATTCATGACCAAGTCATCGATGGCATCTCGCTGGCCGACGCTATGTCCAAGTTTCCGGAGACGTTTCCCAAGGTCTACACGGCCATGGTGGAAGCCGGTGAAACGGGTGGCTTCCTCGATGTCGTGCTGAATCAGATCGCCGAGTTCCAATCCCGTGAGAAGGAACTGAAGGGCAAGGTTCTGGCAGCCATGCTCTATCCAGCCATTCTGCTCTTGCTCGCCTTGGGCGTGATGGTCTTTTTGATGGTCTTCTTCATTCCCAAGTTTCAGACCATGTTCGCGGGATTGGGGGCCGAATTGCCATTGATCACGCAGATAATCATCGGCACGAGCGACCTGATTCGTGACTACGGGCTGCTGGTGGGAGCCGCCGGCGTGGTCGCCGCGGTCGTCACCCAGAAGTGGCTTACCACCGAGAACGGCCGGCGTATCAAAGAGCAGTCCCTGCTGCGCACGCCGATCCTTGGACCGCTCGTCGCGAAGTACGCGATGGCTCGCTTTTGCCGCATGCTGGGCACCCTGCTCGGATCCGGTGTCGCCTTGATCGGTTCGCTCAGCGTCGCCGCCCGCGCCATTGGCAACCAGGTGCTGACCGACGCCGTGGCTGGTTCCATCGAAGGCGTGAAGAAAGGCGACTCGCTCGCGCCCAGCCTGGGCAAGTGCAAGGACCTCTTCGTCGGCTCGACCCTCGAGATGATCTCCGTCGCCGAGGAAAGCAGTCGCTTGGACGAAGAACTCGTTCGTATTTCCGACATCACGGAAGGTGATCTCGACCGCCAGCTCAAGACCGCCGTCGCCCTTACCGAACCGCTCATGCTGTTCTTCATCGCCGCCTTCATCGGCACGATTTTCATCGGCATGGTCATCCCGATTTTCTCCATCCAGGACAACATCAAGTAACCAGATTAACCAAAAGGAAACTCCATGAAGTTAACTCCGAATCAAAACCGAAACCGCAAGCGCAAGCAGGGCTTCACCCTCGTGGAACTTCTGCTCGTCCTCGTCATCCTCGGCACCCTTGCCGCCATCGTCGTTCCCAAGATGACCGGTCGTGGCAAGCAGGCCAAGGAAACCGCCGCCCGCACGCAGATCTCATCTTTTGAGACCGCGTTGAACACCTTCGAAATCGACAACGGGTTCTTTCCGTCCGGCAACGACGGCCTCGGCGACCTGATCGCTCCACCCAAGAACTCCACCGGTTGGAAGGGCCCGTATCTTGACAAGATTCCGTTGGACCCCTGGGGCAACGAGTACGTCTACGAGAATCCGGGCAAGAACAACCCCGCCGGTTTTGACATTTACTCCATCGGCCCCGATGCCCGCGCCGACACCGAGGACGACATCACGAATTGGGAATAATCGATGACGCTTCGCCGGCCAACGCAGAACGCCTTCACCCTGATCGAGTTGATCTTGGTGATGGGCGTGCTTGCGACCTTGGCCGCGATCGTGATTCCCCGCTTCTCCGGCTTTCTGAAAGGCCAGGATATCTCGATGGAGAGCAAGCGCTTTGTTGCGTTGACCCAGTCGGCTCACAACGAAGCCATCTCCTCCGGTCTTGCCCAGACGCTTTGGATCAACCCGAACAACCGCACTTACGGATTGCGTGAGACGGCCGGCTATTCGGAACTCACCAATTCCGGAAAGATCTATTCGCTGGGTGACAACCTGCAGTTCGAACTTGATTCCTTTGCCGCCCGCACTTTGGGCGAGTTCGCGATTCGCTTTCTTCCTGATGGCGACATCGAGGAGGGTAGCGTGACCAATCTCGCCATCGAGCGCCTCAACGAGGAGCGGATGTGGATCGGCCTTAACACCAACGGCTTCGATTTTGAAATCCTCGGTAGTGAAGATATCTAAGCACAATCGCAAGCGTGCCTTCACCTTCGCCGAGGTTCTCGCGGCGATGTTCTTCATGGGTTTGGTGATCCCGGTGGCGATGCAGGCGATCAAGATCTCCAGCGACGCCGGCAGCATGGCCAAGCGCAAGTCTGTGGCTGTGCAACTCGGCGATGCTCTCCTGCAGGAACTGGCGATCACCGACACCTGGCGCTCGGGCAACCAGTCCGGCCAGTTCGAAGCGCCGTATGAAAACTATCAGTGGCAGATTCGCAATGAAACCTGGCATCAGCAGGGCATGACCCAGCTGTCCTTGAAAGTGGAGTACAAGGTTCGCGAGCGGGCGCATACGATTGTGCTCACCACCCTGGTGCCGGAAGAGGAGGCGACCGAATGATTGTGCGCCAGGCCAAGAGATCGGCCGCTGGCTTCACGCTGTTGGAGCTGATCATCTCCTCGCTGATGTTTGCGATCGTGATCGCCTCGATCTCGACCGCATTCTTTGGCGCGCACCGCTTGAAGCGCACCAACGAGGCCGAACTCCAAGGCGTGCAGGAGGTTCGCCGGGCAATCAACCTGATCAAGCGCGACCTGCGTTCAGTGACGCTGCCGAGCACGAACGACACCACCCAGATCACCATTTCCACTGAGGAAACGGAAACCAACAGCATCACTTTCAGCGGCGCAATGATCACCGGCACCGGTGCCAACGGCGCAGCCCTGGGAACGACCTTCGTTGAGTTTTACACCGCCAGTGGGTTACGTCTGTTCGAGCAGCCGTGGATCGACATCCAACGCGTTATCTACTCCGTCCGCCCGCCGACGCGTGGGACCGTCCAGGACGGCAACGAACTTGTTCGCACGGTGACCCGTAACCTGCTCGCTGGGGTTGAGGAGGATTACTCCGAACGCGTCCTGTTGCGCGGTGTCGACAACGTCTATTTCGAATTCTGGACCGGGGACGAATGGCTCGACTACTGGGACTCCACCACCCTTTCCCCGCAGGCCCCCGAGGCGATCCGCACGACGATCACGATGATGTCGGAGAACAACACGGTTGCGCCTGAATACG
>JBMYQZ010000680.1:0-3280 GCA_049601855.1 Limisphaerales bacterium
TCGAGTTTGCCTCACGAGGTTACGGATGAAAGGTCAATCGCTTGACCGCTTGAGGCGATTGCCCGATACCAATCCGGTTCATATGAAGTTGCGCGTAATAATGTGTCTTACGTTGTTGCTGACCGGGTTGGTTGCAGAAGCAGCCAAGATTCCGGGAAGCAAGGTGCGGCGTTCGCAGGCGATCGATCTGAAATTCAAGTCACCCGGGTTTCAGGTGCCGGATGGCTACACGGTGGAACTCGTAGCGGGACCGCCCTTGGTGAATCACCCGATCATGGCCGGTTTTGACGACCGGGGGCGTTTGTTTGTGTCTGAGACTTCCGGTGAGAATTTGCGGAACAAGGAACTCGATGAGCAGTTGCCCAGTCACATGACTGTGCTGGAAGACGTGAACGGTGACGGATTCTTTGACAAGTCCACCCGTTTTGTTGATCGCATGACGTTTCCGCAAGGTGCGCTTTGGCACCAAGGCGCGCTCTACGTTTCCTCTCCACCGGGGTTGTGGCGTTTTGAGGACACGAACAACGACGGCGTCGCTGATAAGCGTGAGCAACTTGCCGATGGCTTTGCCTACACGGGGAATGCGGCCGATGTGCATGGTCCGTTTCTGCATCCGAACGGGCGGCTGTATTGGTGCCACGGCCGCAAGGGCCACGAAGTTTACCAGGGGGACGGGAAGACCCTGGTTTCGAAAGCCAAGGGCGCGCGCATCTGGTCCTGTCTGCCGGACGGTTCGGATATCCAAGTGCATGCCGGTGGCGGCATGGATAATCCGGTCGAGGTCGTGTTCACCCCGGAAGGCGACATCATTGGCAGTGTGAATCTTTTCTACGGGCGGCCCCGCGGTGATGTGCTCGTGCACTGGCAATATGGCGGTGCTTTTCCTCGTCACGATCAACAGGCGGTCATCACCGAGTTCAAACGCACTGGCGATTTGCTTCCCGAGATTCACAATTTCGGGCATGTCGCGGTGTCGGGCCTCTGTCGCTATCGATCGGATGATTTCAGGGGAGACATCTTTCAGACCTTCTTCAACATGGCGAAAATCCAGCGGGTTGAGATCGATCCGAACGGGAAGGGTGGTTACGCGGCGAAGGTGCACGACTTTCTCCAGGCGGATTCCCGTGATGTTCATTTCACGGATGTGTTCGAGGATGAGGACGGATCTCTGCTGGTTATCGATACGGGCGGTTGGTTTCGAATCGGCTGTCCCACTTCGCAGATCGCGAAACCCGATATCCGCGGTGGAATCTATCGCGTGCGAAAGACGATCGGCGATCGGAAGCGCCGCGTGCGAGACTATGCGTGGGCCAAACTGGAGCAGGAACAACTGGTCGCCCTGTTGGAGAGTTCGCAGTTCGCCGTGCGTGATCGCGCACGCGAGCAACTGATTGTCAAGGCGGACGAGCGAACGCCAGGGCTGGTCGCTCCGTTGCTCAAGAGCAGCGAGGACGATGTGCGCTTGAATGCCATCTGGACGATGAGCCGGCTCGACAACCCACTGGCCCGGGCGCTGTTGTGGGCGACCTTGGATTCCGAGAACGCCCGCGATCGGCAGACTGCCTGCAACGCCTTGGGGGCCATCGGGGATCGCGGGGCCGTCAGCCGGTTGACGCGTTTACTCCACGATCCATCGCTCGCGGTGCAGCGTGAGGCCGCGGTGGCGCTTGGACGCATCGGGGACTCCGCGGCCGGATTGTTCCTCGTGGAGAAGCTCTCGCAGCGCCTTTCACGCGAGGTAGAACACGCGACGATTTACGCTGTTATCGAACTCAACGATGCGGCGACGATCAGTTGGGCGTTGGAGCAATCGGGATCTCCGGCGCGCACCGCGGCGATTCTCACGGCCGCGGATCAGATGGACGCGTCACCGCTGAAAGTTCATTCGTTGTTGGCTCATCTCGGAACGGCAGACGAAGCCTTGGCGGCGGCGGTGACTCGCGTTGCGACCAGACGCTCGGAATGGGCGGGAGAGATTGCTTCCGTTTTCGGCAGATGGGTGGAGCAACGAGAGGTGCTTCCTGCCCAACTTCGGAGTCTCCGGGCCATTCTCCCGGCGCACCTGAACACGGAAGCGGGGCAGTCGTTAATCGCTCGTTTGCTCGATTGGCCGAATGATGAGAGCGGCGAAATCTTTCGCTTGGGAACAGAACTGATTGCGGCCACCGCGGCGCCCAAACTGGACTCGCGATGGAAGCCGTTGCTGGACCGGAAGTTGTCCAGGGCGCAATCGAAACGTCTCGGTCCGACTTTGGCTGCGATCGGAAAACTGCGCGACAAGAGCTTCGATCCCGCACTTCAGAAGTTGGGACGCAACCAATCACTACCGCGTATTCTACGGGTGAAGGCCTTGGCGGCGGTTTCCTCGCGCGGCGGTCGCATCGACAACGATTCGATGAACCTGTTGATGGAATTGCTGGGACATGGGTCCACGGTGCGTGATCGAGGTGAAGCGGCTCGTTTACTGGGCAGTGCGCGTCTGACCACGGCGCAGTTGAAGACGCTGGCTCCCAAGGCGGTGGGACTTGGTCCGATATCGCTCCCCTCATTCCTCCAAGCATTTGTACGCAATCGCGATGCTGGGGTCGGGCAGAAGCTGGTGACCGCGCTGATCGATTCACCGGGCACGGGCAGTCTCAATCTCGCCGAGCTAAAACGCATCCTCAGTCGTTATCCGCCGGAAGTCATGCAGGCCGCTGGAGGCATGTTGGCGGAACTCGAAAGGCAGACGAACACACAGACCAGACGGCTGGCGTCGCTGGTCGAAGATCTGCCGGAAGGAAACTTTCTTGCGGGTAAACGGGTGTTCGAATCGCAACAGGCGCTGTGTTCAGTCTGCCATCGCGTGGACGGCAAGGGCGGGCAGGTCGGCCCGGATCTTTCCACGATCGGGCGTATTCGCGGTAAGCGGGATTTGTTGGAATCGATTCTTTTTCCGAGTGCGACCCTGTCTCGAGATTTCGAGGCGTACTCAATCGACATGACGGACGGCGAATCACAGACCGGTGTTCTCCACTCGGACAACTCCGAAGCCGTCAATCTTGCCATTGCCAATGGTCAGATCCAGTCGATCCCGCGCGATCGCATCAAGGCCATCCGCCCGAGTGCCCTGTCCCTCATGCCGCAAGGCCTTGACCAGGTCATGACCCGGAAACAACTCGCCGACCTCATCACCTATCTCGAACGACTCAAGTAATATGGAACTGAAAGGAAAAGTCGCCCTCATCACCGGGGGCACCAAGGGAATCGGCGCTGCGGCTGCCGTCGAACTGGCCAAGCG
>JBMYQZ010000681.1:0-3275 GCA_049601855.1 Limisphaerales bacterium
GGATCCCGCGCGAGCGATTGGTCCACCGGGTTTTCGAATCCGGGCGCTGCTTCGACCGCGAGTTCGAAGGTGGCGCGCAAGGTCTTGAGACGGGTTCGGGCGGTTTCGGAGGGCAGTTTGATCTGATCCCAATGCGCCCGCAGGGCATCGATGTCAGCGGGAGTGTATCCATTGGCGGGGCGTTCCACGGCCTCTGGTATGTCCTTGTAGAGATGTTTGAGTTCGACCTCATGGCGATCCCGGGTGGCGAAGGAGAGGTTTTCGCGTCGAAGCAGCTGCTCGCCAAAGTGTTTCAAGGTAAGATTTGTATTCATGGTAGTAAATTACTAGACAGATAAGTGGTTTTGGTGTCTCGTGGTGTGCGCAATGGCTGAGTTGAAAAAGGGTGATACTGCGTTATCCGCAGCAGAAGTAGCCGTAATTGGGCGGTTTCGGCAGATGCGGCAGGAAGCGGGCTATACCCAGGTGGAATTGGCTGACGCGATCGGGATTTCGCTCTCGCGAATTACCAACCTCGAAATCTACCGAAATCCCCTGCGTTGGCCGCTGGGGCTGGGGATCTGTCGCCTCACGGATACGGCGCCAGCTTGGCTGGCAACCGGAACGGGAGCTCGGCGCGGATTCGTTGACCCCGGTATATCGGGAGTTGATCTGGCCAAATATGACCGGCGGCTGTTTTCGGAAGCATTTGCCGAGCTGGCCAGAATCAGGCGAAAGAACGTCGACGGCCGGGATCGGATCCAGATCGAGGTCGCCGTTAAATATCACAGTCAGCGCCGGGAAGGGGATTTTCCCGCCGTGCTCACCTTGGTTCGGCCTTCGGCCAAGGAAAAGTTGCGTCTGGCTCGGATGCCTGCGGGTTACGACCAATCCTGGAACATGCTCCTGAGTTGTATTGCGGATCATGATGAAGGAATTCTTGAGGATTTGCTGCCGGAATCGCTGAACGAACTGCTATTGGCTGCGGAGAGTTTGTGCTCCAACTAGCGCCGTTTACGGGCTCGGAAAGTCAATCGAGGACGGTGGCTGCTGGCCTTCTTCGGTATGTGGAGCAGGGCGAGCACATCGGATTTCAAGTAGCGGGGATAACCGTCCTGGCCGTCGGAACTAGTGAGGACCTTGTAGCGGATCTTTCCTGGGATGGGTGTGACCTGATAGGATGCAGCTTGGCGGCGGATGGTATCCTTTGACACATCCAGCAGTTGTGCTGCACTGGTTGCGGAGAGGTATTGCTCATCTGGAATCTGGGTATTTGCACTCATGTGGGGTAGTATTATTGTAAAGTCGAATACTAGTTTTCACAATACGTGTTTTCCGGCTGAGCGCAAGAGGCCAGCATCAAATAAATGAAATTCCGCAGATTTCTTCAGAATCGCGAAAATGAGAGATATACTCAGGCTCGGATTCTGAGCCGATCAAGACAATGCGTTTAATCGTAATGTTTTCATGAAGGCATGCTGGACGAAATTTCTAACCGGAGGATGCAAACAACCGACAGCGTCATGAAAAGAGGTGTGGAAAAGCGCTGACGAACTTGACCAGCGATCGTAGTGGATGGAGCACGGCCGTAGCAGTCGATACATCTACCATCGTGAAAGCCGCGTGACGTATCGACAAGAATCTCGTCTGCTTCGCTGATGTATGCGGGAGCCGTTTGCTCGAACTCGCAAATCCTAATGAGCCTTTGTCGAGATCTATCGATCGAAACGCGAACTCACACGGTACGCGGCCAGCGCCCGATCGCAGTCCGAGGGATCGAATCGGACGATCCCACCGAGCTTCAGGTAAGGGAGTATTCTTCGCTGGCACAAGTTACCCACAGTCCTGACGCTAACCTGATAACGTCGGGCGATCTGAACGCGGGTCAACAGCTGGGTTTCATCATCTGCATTGCTTTCTGGTTCAGGCATACATTTTGTTTGGCTGTGATTCAGTCTGATCAGTGATGGACTCCCACGCGACGACGTGCTTCATCCTACTCAACATGCTTTCGCGGACGGCAACGCACTAAGAACCGACCGTGAATCTTGAGTTCTTG
Source organism: Limisphaerales bacterium (assembly GCA_049601855.1). Taxonomy (GTDB): domain Bacteria; phylum Verrucomicrobiota; class Verrucomicrobiia; order Limisphaerales; family JAYPXF01. The sequence goes on from JBMYQZ010000681.1 coordinate 2,039, forward strand.
GCGTTGCTGAACGTGCGAAATCGGAACTATCAAAGAGCTTACGTGAGCACTCCACCGTCTCTCTCTCTCTCTCTTTGAAGATGTCAATACGTAAATTGTGGTGTTTTGCCTTGTGGAATGGATTTTCTGTCGTAATTTCGCGCCGCGCGGTCACAGACGACCGCTCAACCAACCAACTGAAGAATGAAATTTGGAAGAAGCTGGCTTAGCTGGTGTGTGGGATTTGTTTGTTTGGGCGCATCCTTGGGCGCTGGTTCGTCAAGTGATGTTGAGGCCTCCAGTCCTGAAGAACTGCCGTTGCAACGGTTTCTTAGAATGGTGTGGACGGCGAATGAGCTGTTGCAAGTTCGGGTATTGGAGGCGGCGATCACGGATGAGCAATTGGAGGCGGAGAAAGCCATCTTTGATCCCGCATTTGTGGCTCAATTCGACGCGAACGACCGGCAAAGGCCAAATACTACTGAACAGACCGCCAATTTAGGGTTCTCGGCCGTCTTCAATGAGCGCAACCGCAGTTACCAAGGAGCGTTTGAAGTCTTGGCACCTCGCGGCGGTCGGTTTCGCTTGGGATACACGCTGTCGGAGCTGCACAACAATCTCAATTCGGGGACGTTTGCGAACGGTGAGTTCGTTTCGACCTTTGGTTTGACGATGACTCAGCCGTTGTGGCGGGGAGCTGGCAAAACCGTGACGATGGCCGGTATTCGCGCTGCCGCGATCAACTCGGATATTGGTTTTCAAGATTACCGTCGAGGAATGATGGAAGTGCTCGGTCGGGCGGAGATTGCCTACTGGGATCTGTATGAAGCGCAGGAACAGTATCGCTTTGCAATTGAGTCGTTGCGCTTGGCAAATGAGCTTTTAACGGACAGTCGCAAACGCTTGGAGTTGGGACAGGGTACGCAGCTAAGCATGATGCAGGCAGAGGCGGGTGTGGCATTACGGGAGGCGACGAAACTGGAAGCTTCAAGACGCATGATCACCGGCCATAGCAGGCTATTGACGTTTCTTGGGGGAATTGAGCGGACCAACAGATTTCAGGTTTCTGATATCCCGGACTACGATAGTGAAGAGTCCAAGTTTGGTGCGTTGTGGGAGAGCGCATACCAAGGGAATCCCGATTTTGTGGCGTTGCAAAAGCGGGCGGAATTGGACGGTTTAAGAGTGGTTGTGGCCAAGAATGCAAAGCTGCCGCAGTTGGATTTGACTGGCGGCTATGGTTTTTCGGGGATTGGGG
>JBMYQZ010000682.1:0-3274 GCA_049601855.1 Limisphaerales bacterium
AGCGCGGGGCGCAGCTTTGTGACGACGGGGCCGATGCTCTTCACCACCGTGAACGGGCGTGATCCGGGACATCGATTTGACAAGGTGAAGAGCGGGCAGAAGTTCAAGATCGCTGGGGAGGTGATCTCGGATCATCCGCCCGGTGGGGTCGAGGTCATCCGCAACGGCAGCGTCGTCAGCATGATTGCCTCACAGGCGGAAAGACGTGCCGATGGATCCTATCGGTTTCGTTTCGAGCACGAGATCGGGATCGAGGAATCTTCCTGGGTGACCTTGCGCTACGTGGAGACACGTGCGGGCGGCCGAATTCGCTTCGCGCATTCCGGGATCTTTCACTTCCACGTCGAAGGCAAGCCACTGCGCGCGAAGAAGGAAGAAGTGAACTTCCTCATCCAACGAATGGAGGAACAATTGGAGCGCTCCAAGGGCGTGTTGAAGCCCGACGCAATTGCCGAATACGAGCAGGCGCTGGCGACGTATCGCAAGATCGCGGAGACGGCGCGCTGAGTTGGGAACGAGCTTGCGAGTCCGCACAGCGGCTCGGTCAGTCAGCCAGCTGATCGCGTAACCACGAGTGCCAGTTGGCGGCCTTGGATTCTGGGCTCTGTTCGAGTGCGCGCTTGAGGGCATCGATGCAGAATCGCGGAATGACTTCGCCGGGCTTTTCGGGGCGATCTGATTCCGGACACGAGGCGTGACGAGACTTCGTCAGGTCGACGAGTTCTTGTCCCCGGCGATCGGCTTCCGCTGTTTGCTTCACCGCTGAATGTGCCTCGATCAGGCCAGCGAGGGCGAAGTACTTGTCGAAATCCTCCTCCGCAAATCCAATGGCGGATTGGTAGTGGGCCAGGGCGTCTTCCAACTTGGCCGGATCGGAGTTGAGGTCGCAGGCGCCGAGCAGGCTGTGCATCTTGGTCTGGCCCGTGACGCTACCGATCTTCTCGGAATAGCGCAGATCCTCGGCGAAGTGTTCGCGCGCGGTTTCGTAATCCGGCGGCTCAGCAAAATAGGCGAGACGACCCAGGCCGCCGTGGGCAAGGGCGAGGCCTTCGACATCACGAATGGCAGGGATACTCTTGAGTTCGATGCTCTGCTCAAAGTACTCGCGCGCCCTCTTGCGCTCGGCTTCGTCACCGTAACTCAATTGCTCGCCCAACGAATTGGCAATTCGCGCCTTGAGTCGCTGGCCATCGTCGCCTTCCAAGGCGTCCACCAGCTCCATTGCCCGCTCCATGTGTTTGCGGCGTTCATCCCGCTCGTTCACGGGCAAGGCGATGCCGATAAAGTGATGACCGTGGGCCTGTTCCAGCGGCTCCTTAAAGCGCTCGATGATCTGGCGGCCGATCTCGGCGGCCGCCGCGAAGTGTTCCTGGTTGCGCGTGTCGATGCCGGCGTCGTAGGCAGCCAGGACCGCGGCGGCATGAAATTCGAAATCACTATCCGGATTGGATTCGAGGCTTTCCCGAATGCGGGCAGCGGTTTCCACGCGTTTGGTGCCTTCAACATGGGCCTCGTGGCATTCGATCAGAAGGAGTTCACGGGCCAGTTCGGCGTTATCCGTGCCGGCCGCGCTGGCGCATTCCTGGGCCATCGCAACGTAACTGCGCGCTTGCTCATGCTGAAACTGCCGGCTGGCGGCCCAGGCGGCATTCAGCAATTCGATGGCGGCGCGATCGGCGTGGCGGCGTCCGGCCGCGTAGCGGTGATTGGCCAGACGATAGGTCGCGGCGCTGGATTGTTCCATTGACGATTCCCAGACTCCGGCGAGTTCGGAATGATGTTCCCGCACGCGTTGACGGGACGGGTGATTCGGGCCGCTGGCGTGAATGCCGAGCAGGTTGCGGATAACCTCGAGCAGGAAGGAGGAACGAAAGACAAACACATCGTCCTCCTCCGGAAGATCCCGCACGTAACCGGTCTCGGTTTCCAGCCGATCGAGCACCCGGATGCATTCGAAGCGCGGCAAACCGACCGCGCCGCTGAGTACGTCCACGGTAAACTTCGGTCCGATGCAGGCGGCGCACTCGAGGATATTCCTGAACTCGGCGTCGCGATTGAGGGTGTTCATGACCGACTCGCGCAGATCATCGGGCAGATGATCGCTGAGTTTCGTCGAGGCATCCCAGGACCAGCCCTCAGCGCCGGACTTGAGGACGCCTTTGCCGTTCAGATACGCGAGCATGTGGAAGAGCCAATGCAGGTTGCCCTGTTCTTCGCCGACGGCCTGGGCGAGTTCGTTCGCCGCCTTGGGAGCCAGTCCAACGCCCTCGACGAGGAGTTTTTCGATCTCGGATTCGTTCGGTGCCGCCAGTTGGATGGATTCTCCGAGCAGGATGTCGTCGTCCTTTCGCGAAGCGGTGATCAGCGCGATGGGCAAGTTCGTGCCGACTGGATGTTCCGCAGCGAGATGTTTCAACAACTCCCGTGAGCCCGCGTCGAGCCAATGCGCGTCGTCGACGATCATCACCACCTTGCGATGCTGGGCCAGGCAACGAAGCGTGGCGGACACGGAATGGAAAAGTTCAGCCTTCGAACCGGACGAACCTTCGCCCTTGGACTTCGGAAACAGAATGTCTGAGAAGGGAACGACTTCTTCGAAGATACCGTCGACCGCGTGATCGATGCCTGCCAACTGGCTCTCGGGCGGCCGCAACAGATTGACGGCAAAGTGATCCGCCAAGGCATCGGCGATCACACGATACGGCTCGGGGGCGACGCCATCCTGAGGCTCTGGACAACTGCCGTGGAGGATTGCGACTTCGCCAGCGGCCTTCGCCTCGCGACAAATGGCGCCGATCATGGCCGTCTTGCCCACGCCGGCCGGACCGATGATCTGAAGTTGAATGGTGCTGCCGTTCTGCCACGACTGCAGCTGTTGTCGCGCCGTGGCAAAACTGGGTGTCACTTGAAACGGGGGAGACTGAATGACCTGCAACAATCCCTGCGCGTTGGTGGCCGGTTCCTCCACCTCTTCCGGCGACTCCGCCACCCGGACGACATGGCCGCTGCGTTTGATCGCGAGGAACGCGATGACCAACATCCCGATCGCGACCGCCCAGAGCTTCAGGTGATGCAGGGGCGTGGGGAAGGAACTGGAGAATGCCAATCCGATGAACAAGGCCCACCCTGCGATCACCAATCCCCAACGCTTGGTGATCGGGTCGGCATCGTCCATGGCGCGCCCGAGAATCCACGCGGCCGAGATCGTCGCCAAGATCAACGGTGGCAAAAGCAGCCAGCCATTCCAACCGCGGACCCACAAGGCGGCTTGTCC
>JBMYQZ010000683.1:0-3268 GCA_049601855.1 Limisphaerales bacterium
AGCAAGACGAATCGATTGGAAACCTTCATGCGCTCAGCATGCTCGCTATTCTCACGCCAGCAAACCCCTTGGTCGCAATTTTTCCAGGCCCATGTTGGTATGACCACCACGGAGCTATCAGATCGCCTCCATTCGCGAAACTTCGGCAAAGAAAAAAGCCCGCTCGAATGAGCGGGCTTGTGAATTCGGTTGGCAGACTGGATCAGTCTTCGTTCTCTTCGGCGGGCGTTTCACCACTGGCGCCTTCCACCCATTCGAGGATGGCGAGTTCGGCGGCGTCGCCACGTCGTTGGCCGAGCTTGAGAATGCGGGTGTAACCACCGTTGCGATCGGTGTAACCCGGGGCGAGCTGATCAAAGAGGATGTGCACCACATCTTCTTCTTCGCGCCACTTCTTGCGGACGTCCTCACCCTTGCGGGAAGGTTTACCACGGAAGTAGGTGCGGGCGTTGGTCTTCAGGCGACTCGCAGCAAGACGGCGGGCATGTTGCGTGTTCTTCTTGCCGAGGGTAATCATCTTCTCGGCGATGGAACGCGCGGCCTTCGCCTTGGCGAGCGTGGTCTGGACCTTACGCTTCTTGATCAGGCTACACACGAGGTTCGCCAGCATCGCGTTGCGGTGCTGTCCTTTGCGGCCAAGCTTGGCCGTTCTTTTCAAGTGACGCATGGGTCGGTCTTTCTCTTTCTATCGTTGCGGCTGATCAGGCACCGAAGATTTTCTCTTCCTTCGGCGGATCGAGCAGCGATTGATCGATGGACATGCCCAACCCGAGTCCGAGCTGGATGAGCTTGTCCTTGATCTCGTTCAATGACTTCTTGCCAAAATTGCGATACTTGAGCATGTCGCTCTCGGTTTTCATCGCCAGTTGCCCAACGGTCGTGATGTTGGCGTTGTTCAGACAATTGGCGGCACGGACGCTGAGCTCGATTTCGTTCACGCTCATGTTGAGAAGCTTCTTGAGCTTCACCTTCTCCTCATCCTGCTTGTCGACGACTTCCTCGAATTGAATGGCGTTCTCGTCGTAATTGACAAAGACGTCGAGGTGGTGACGGAGGATGGCGGAGGCCTGGGTGAGAGCGTCGTCCGGGGTCAAACGACCGTCGGTCCAAACTTCAAGGACGAGGCGATCGTAGTCAGTGCGTTGACCAACACGAGCGTCCTCCACGGAGTAGCGGACACGCTTAACCGGCGAAAAGATCGAGTCGATCGGAATCACGCCGATGGGCTGATCCGGGACCTTGTTGGCGTCGCCGGGGCAGAAACCGCGTCCGACGCGAATTTCCATTTCCATCGTGAACTTACGTTTCTTGTCGAGCGTGCAGATGACCTGCTTGGGGTTCACAACTTCAACGTGCTGGTTGACTTCAATGTCACCGGCAACCACGGCACCGTCCTTGTTCACACTGAGGATCAGGTGTTGGGGGTCGTGGGTGTCACACTTGAAAAGAACCTGTTTCAGGTTCAACACGATTTCGGTGACATCCTCCACGACGCCATCGACGGTGGCGAATTCGTGCATTGCGCCGTCGATCTTGACGGAGGTGATACTGGCACCTTCGAGCGAGCTGAGAAGCACGCGGCGCAGGGAGTTGCCGATGGTGTGGCCGTAACCAGTTTCAAAGGGTTCGGCGGAGAACTTGGCATAAGTATCAGAAGAAGATTCTTCATCCTTCTTCAACTGCCGGGGCATTTCGAATCGTCCGAGACGTATGGGCATATGTATCTACTTTCTTTGCAATTTTAACCTGGCCAGTCCGGCTACATTCCCGTCTGCCGGCAGGCCCATATAATTGCGGTTGGCACTCCCACTCGAGAGCACCGAGTTTGTTAACGGGAATAAAATTCGACGACGGTCTGGATATTTCCGACCGGCTGAAGTTCGTCCAGAGTCGGAAGACGCAGGATCGAGCCTTTGAAGCTGTCCTTCTGAAACTGCAACCATTCCGGGATCGGCCGGTTGGCAGAGAGCTCCATGTTGCGGGTCGCCAACTGGCGGGACACACTCTTGTCTTTCACTTCCACCACGTCGTTCACACGAACGTGAAAGGAGGAAGCACTGACCTTGGTGCCGTTCACCTGAATGTGGCCGTGGCTCACCATCTGGCGGGCAGCGGCCCGAGACGTGGCCAACCCGAGTCCGTAAACGACACTATCCAGACGGCTCTCGAGAATCTGTAGCATGATCTCGCCGGTCACACCGCGCTTGGCGGCGGCACGGGCGTAGACGGAGCGGAATTGCTTCTCCATCAGACCGTAGAAGAAACGGACCTTCTGCTTCTCGGCCAAAGCCAAGGCGAAGTCGGTGGCCTTGCGGCGTCCACCCTTCGGACCATGCTGACCGGGGCCATAGGGGCGGCGCTCCAGGTACTTGTTGGAACCAAATAGCGGGGTGCCGAAACGGCGGCTTAAACGAACACGGGGACCTGTATAACGAGCCATCTTGTAATCTCCGGAAAATGATTAGACGCGACGCTTCTTGCGCGGCCGGCAACCGTTGTGAGGCACCGGGGTGACGTCCTTGATTGAGTTGATTTCGAGGCCAATAGCCTGCAATGCGCGTATGGCGGATTCACGGCCAGAACCGGGCCCCTTCACACGAACTTCGATTTCCTTGAGTCCGTGGGACATGGCCTGCCGGGCGGCATCTTGCGCAACCTGCTGGGCGGCGAAGGCGGTGCTCTTACGAGAACCACGGAAGCCAACGCGCCCGGCGCTCGACCAGCTGATCGTATTGCCGCGCATGTCGGTGATGGAAACCAGCGTGTTGTTGAAGGTAGCGACAATCGTGGCCACCCCGGCGGTGACGTTCTTCGATCCTTTGGCCTTGATGATCTTGCTGGCACCGGTGTCACCTTCACCCAGCAATTCAGCGGCGGTGGGCGCACTCACGGCGGGAGGCTCATCGGACTTTTTCTCATCCTTGCCAGCCTTGGCCTTTTTGTCGGCCTTCTTTTCAGCCTTTTCAGGAGCCGCGTCAGTCTTTTCAGGGGCTGCGTCAGCCGCAGCCGCCTCAGGGGCCTGGGTTTCTTCGGCAGGAGCCGCCTTCGGCTCTTCGGCGGCCGCTTCGGGTTTTTCGTTTTCTTCAGCCATGTCTCAGAAATGGTTTAGTGGATGCCGGACTTCGCGTTGGGGTTGCGCTTGGCGCCAACCGTCTTCTTTGGCCCCTTGCGAGTGCGGGCGTTGGTGGAGGTGCGCTGGCCGCGTACGGGCAAACCGCGCTCATGGCGGATGCCACGGTAGGCGCGAATGCTCTTGAGACGCTTGAGG
>JBMYQZ010000684.1:0-3260 GCA_049601855.1 Limisphaerales bacterium
CGGTGAACGAGGTTGGAGAGATCGGCGCCGATCTTGCCGCCTTGTCCGCCAACCTGGTGGCACTTGCCGCAGGCGAGTTGATCGCTGAAGAAAAGCTGTTTGCCCTGGTTCCAATCACCTCCCTGAATCTCTTCGACATGGCGTTCATAGCTGACCGGTCCCTGATCGGTGGGCTCCGCCCACGGGAGTTTGAACCGTCGCAGCGGAAAAGCACGCGGCCGCCGGTCTTCGGCGGTAAACCAGGAGACTTGCAGATTGGCGCCGGCGGCAAGTTCGACCTGGATGGGATACCAGTTGTCGTCCCTGAGCGCGGTGGTCAGCGGAATTGTCTTACCGGTCGAACCGTCGTTGAGCCGCAGAACCTTGTCCGACTCGAACACGATCGTGACGGTTTCAACCGGGTATTCGTAGTCCAGTTTCGAACCGGGTTGAATGGCCGGTCGGAGCATGAGGTGAAGGTCGAGTTGTGTCTCAAGCGTGATGCGCTCCGTCGCTGCCCGCGCGAAGAGATCCCGGTGAGACTTGCTCGGCCGCGTCAGTTCCCGGGCCACTTCCAGATCCAGATGAGGAAGCCAGTGTTTGTCATCGCCGATCCGGACCTCCACGCCATTGAGATCGGCGAGGACATCGACGTTCCGGTTCAAGATGGCCACGGCGTAGTTCGAGTCTTTCCAGCGCTCTTCCGTGTTCAGGATGATCTCGCGTCGATCCTTCGTGATCGCAGTCGAGAGGACCGGCAATTGAAAGCGGGCAATCTTCATTTGGTCCTTCACGACCTGGTAACCCGGGCGCATCGACTCAAACCGATCTCCGGCGGCGACGTGCTGCCCAATCGAGATGTCGCCTGCCTCACGCAGGTTGTTCCAGCCGGCGTGATCCAACGGCCGATCAAAGACGATCTTGGTTTCCGTCGGACTCGCGGCGTACGCGAAAACCGGTTGCGGCGCCTCGCGATCGAGGTAGCGGATGCGGAAGAGCTTGCCTTGTCCTTTCGGACCCGTTCCCCAATCCGGTGCGCCGCTGTGGCAGGCGACCATCAGGTCTCCGTTCGGCGTGGGAACCGCGTCGATCGTCAAGAGATTGAGTCCGGCGATCAACGTGTTTTGCGCCACGTAACCGACCGGAGTCTTCACCAGTTTGGTGCGCCAGATCTTGCCGCGGGATTCACCGGCCACGATTGCATCGCCGCGCCACCAGTCGGGGCCAAATGGTTTCTTCCCATCGTTGAAGTGCAGGCCGCAGGTGGACTGATGCTGCGGGGCGTAATCGAACACGCTCGGTTCATCGATGACGCCGGGCAGGTATTTTGGATGACGCGGAGGAAAGCCGTAGTGTCGGCCTTTCTGAATGTGCAAAAGCTCATCGAAGGGATTGCCGTTGGGCAGCCAGGTCGCGCCTTCCTGTTCGCTACAGAAGAGATCGCCGCGGGAGTTGAACGCGAGCGACACGGGGAAGCGCATGCCGGTGCATTGAATCTCCCGTTGATTCCAATCGGAGGAGAGCTTGATGATCGTTCCGCGTTCGCTGAACTGATTGTAGTCCGAGCGGCCGGTTTCTTGGTTGATCCGATATGGTTCACGCCACGCATCGACACTGATGGAAAAGAAGATGTCTCCCGCCTTGTCCACGGCGATGCCCACGGCATCAAGACTCGAGCCGCCTTTCAAGGTCGGCGGATCCCATCCGGTCGTGGCCGTCTGGAGTTGACCGGTTCCGTCGCCCTTGTCGCGGAGGAACAACACGCGGCCGCGACTGGCGATGTAAAGACCTTCACCCTTGCCGTGGCGTCCCGGGCCCCAGGTCATCCCGATGCTTTCGGGTATCTCGTTGTTGCGATCGTCGTGAAACAAGGTCGCGGCATCTTCCACGCCATCGCCGTCGCGATCGTGCAGCTGATAGACGTAGCCATCGTAGCCCAAGGCAAACAAGCGCCCATCCGGGGCGAAGACCAGGTTGTTGATGTTGCGCAGCTGAACGGGCAACTCCTTGACCTCAAAGCCTGGTGCGAGCATCTGAACCAACGGGGGATTTTTGACGACCTTCAGCGGACGCGGAATGGGGGCGGCACTGAGCCCCGGAAGCAGACCAAGCAACGCCAGGATGACGAATGGTCGGCAGCTCATGATTCAGGCTGTTTCCGCGGCCGGTTCCTGGATGCGATACGCACAACGGCGATCGCCACTGCCGATGTGTTCCAATCGGTCGATCTGCACATCTTTGCCGAGCACGTCTTTGAACATCCTCAACTCCCCATCACAGATTTCGCCGCAGGCTTGTGCGGCACAGGAAATCGGACAGTGGTTTTCGATCAGCAACAAGTTCCCGTCGTCGTCTTGTCCGAGTTCAGCCATGTAGCCTTCCTCGCTGCGACATCTCACGAGTTCGTTCAAGCGTTCCTCCAATGAACGACTGCACTCCGTGCGCTGACGATAAACTTGGATCTGGTCCTTCGCGTATTGTGCCAACAGTTTGCAAAGCCCTTCAGAGCCGAAGACGTCCTTCACGCTCTTGAGCAGGTTGGCGGTCACCGGGCCATGGTTGTCCGGGAAGCAATCGTTCGCCTTCTCTGTCAATCGCCAGATCTTGGCAGGGCGGCCCATCGGACGCGGCTCCTCGGTAAAATTGATCAACCCCTTTTCCTGCAGATCGTAGAGATGCTGACGCGTGCCCGGCGCGGAAATACAGAGCAATTCCGCCATCGTGCTGGCGTCCGTCGGACCCTTTTCCTTGAGGATCGTGAGGATTGCACGCGTCGTGCAATCGACGGCCATATCCTGTTTGATCGAGGCTTTGGGGACCATGGGCGGCACAGTGACGGAAAGGTTTTTGGCTGGCTACATAAAATAATGGTTTACTTTCGAAAGTAATGACTTACTTTAGCCCTGATTCAAATTTGAACAGACTTGGAAGTCTTAGATCTGAGAGATAGAAGGACACACAGAATGACTAATAGAACGAAGGGAAAGGCAGTAAAGGCAAACCATCCGGTCGGTTTGTTTCAGCGTAATCGTGAACAGACAGTGCCCACTGTCGATTCCGTCAAAACCACCGAAATCGGCGATGCTGTGGTCGTCAGCACCGAATCACGGGCCCCATATGAACTTCCCTCCCAGCTCGCTGCGTATTTCCGGAACATCGGTGCCGAGGATCTCCTGACCACTCAGGAAGAGATCGACTTGGCCGCTCGCGTGAAGTTGCCTGACGTTCCGCTCGCCAGCGCGACCGATGCCGAAGTGATTGTCATGCGTCGCGACGGCGCG
>JBMYQZ010000685.1:0-3257 GCA_049601855.1 Limisphaerales bacterium
CGCTTAACTTAAAGCGACACCCGGTTGTTCGTTTGTCTAACGAAGACACCACGAGGTGCGTCCTCTTAGATGTTTTTCTGATTCGGGACCAAGGCTAACCGATTTGACGAACGCAGCTATTACAGGTCTGTAAGCGCTTTGTAACTTTTTTGTCAGAAGTGTGCGGGATTTGCCTTTGGCGGACGTGTCTCCTTGAAAGCACTCATGAAGACACTTACTCAAAAGCTCTCCCTCTTCCTTGCCTTGGTCCTCCTCTCTGGTTCTGCCAATGCCCAATCCCGCGTTTCGGAGAAATCAAAATCCAACTTCAGCTCTGCATCCTCGGCCCCGGACAAGATGCTGCTTGACGAGATCATGTTTGAAGATGTTTCCGTCCGCGACGTGGTTGAGTATCTACGCAACGAGAGAGTCACTTCCGGATTGAATTTCATTGTCGCTGAGGAGATCGCAGAAGAGCCGATCAACCTGCAGTTGCGTCGGGTGACCTTTGAACAACTCATAGCGGCGGTCGAGATCGCGACCGCGGGCAGCGTGGTTATCGAGGCGGTTGCCGGTGCTGGCAACCTCTATCACGTGAAACCCGGGAAGGAGATCCAACCTCAGGCCGAGCCGGTGTTGAGTGTGTTCAATCTCTCCAAGTTTCTTGCCGGCAAGAAGGATGAAGACGCAGCGAAGTCACTGGAAGAACTACATCAGACCGTCGATATCGCCTTCGAAATGCTGGCGAATGCACAACGTGCCGCAGGGAAGCGAAGTGGGATGCGTCAAAAGGTGGAAAGCAAGTTCCACCCGGGAACGAAGCTGATGATTGTCATTGGCACGCCGGATGATGTGGAGGTTTTCCGTGAGGTGGTCGGTCAGTTGACGGGGACAATTCGCTCGCGCTCGCAGATGGGTGGCGCTTTTGGAGGCATGGGTAGCGGTGATGATGCCTTCGGGTTTGATGGCGGCGGCGGCGCTCCAGCGAAAAGGAATCGAAACAATTTCGGGGGAGACGATTTCGGTGGCGGCGCCGGCGGGCTTGGCGCCCTCAAGATCCGGAGGTAGTCTAACCCCGTGGACGCCCACCTCGCCATCGTGTCGCTCACCGGCTCAGAAGCCCATGCCCTGCCGCACGAAGTGCCGGTGATGGAGGACCGTTCCGATACCGCGGCGCTGACCTCGGAGATGGCAGCGGGAAACGAGTCGTCCTATGCGACTTTCTTTGAGCGCTATTTCAATCGCCTGTTTCGTTACCTGCTGGCGGTTACGCGTGGCGATGAGAATTCCGCGGAGGACGCACTTCAGGAAACTTTTACCCGCGTGGCCAAGTATGTGCGGCGTTTCGACGACGAACAGGTTTTCTGGGACTGGTTGGCTGTGTTGGCCCGGAGCGCAGCGCGCGATTTGGGGCGAAAACAGAATCGCTACCGCAGACTGCTCTTCCGCTTTTTTGAACGAAGTGAGACGATTGCTGACTCTCGAGAATCCGAGGAACGGTTGAATGACGTTTTGGATGTGGCGCTGCAGTCCCTCGCACCGGACGAACGTCAGCTTCTGGAACTGAAGTACTTTGACCGATCCACCGTCCGCGAACTGGCCCGTGAGAAACGGACGACTGAAAAAGCGATCGAATCCCGACTCCTCCGCGCACGACGCCATTTGCGCGAGGCTATCAACCATTATCTCTGCCATGAATAACAAACCCGATCGCAATCCGCTCTGGAATGCACTGGTAGAAGATGCTGCTGATCCAGAAGTGCGAGAGCGCATGTTTCGCCAAACCATGACTGTCGCTCGAGGGCGTCGGCGTCGGCGCGTCGGGATGTTGGTGGCGGGGTTCCTCTTGCCTCTGGCTTCGTTCCTTTTCTTCCTAACTTCGAAAGAACCGCTTTCGGTGAAACAAACGACGGTCCTGCCGCAAACAGAATCTCGGGTCGCCAGTGTCGATCCTCCTCCCAAGCTGGCTCCCAAACCCGACATTATTTCAGATGAGGAACTGTTCGCCATGTTCCCCGACCATGCCCTCGCGCTCGTCGGCAAGCCGGGCGAACAGCAGTTGGTGATTCTCGGGAAGCGCGACTGAGATCTCGCCGACGTCGGTAATCGATCACCCGACCAATCCCGGAATCGGTTTCCCGTCGCGAATCAATGTGATCGGTCTTCCTGTCCGCGAATGGAACTCCGTCTGCGGATCGATCCCGATGTTCTGATAGAAGGAAGCGGCCAAGTCATCGGGACTCCATCCTCCGGCGGCCGGGCCGGTTCCTTTTTCATCGGAGGCGCCCAGTACCTGGCCGCAGTTCACTTCGCCTCCTGTCATCAAGGAGAACATCGCTCGCGGCCAATGGTCCCGTCCGGCGGTGGTGTTCACCTTGGGCGTGCGGCCAAACTCGCCGGTCACCATCACGGCCGTGGATTCACGCAAGCCCTTGTCCTCCAGTGTGCGTAGAAAAGCGGCGAAGCTCCGGTCGAAGCTGGGCAGCAAGCGTGTGCGCAATTCGCGGAAGTTCTGTTGGTGCGTATCCCAACCATCGACGATTACGGTGACGAAGCGGACCCCGGCCTCAATCAGGCGCAACGAAAGCAGAAGACTTTGTCCAGCCTCATCCGGTCCGAAACGATTAGCGATCGCATGGGACTCTCCGGATAGATCGAATGCCTTACGCGTCCGCGGAGAGCTGAGAATGTTGTAGGCCTTGCGGTCGAATTCATTCAACGCGGTAAGGTCTGGGTCCTTGGCTTCGATCGCGGAGAATAAACCATCCAGATCGCCCGCCAAGTTCTGTCGCCGGGTCAATTGCGCGAGTGACAGTCCATCTCCTAGCGTGACGCCACGCACATTGAATGGCCGTCCCAATCGTGGCCGTTCACCCGTGTCGAGTGAGGCATATTGGGGGGCGAGGTAGCCGGGTCCTTGCAGGGAACGTTCAATGGAAACAAAGGACGGCATATCGTCGGCCACCTTGAAACTCCGACTCACCACGCTGCCAAATTCCGGGAAGTCGATGGTCGGCAAAGGACGATTGCCGGTGGAGACATAACGAGTGCCGATACCATGATCGGCCAGGTTGTGCGAGAGCCCGCGGATGATCGCGAACTTGTCAGCAAGTTTCGCCGTCTGTGGTAGATGTTCGCAGATCTGGATACCGGGAACATTTGTGCCGATGGCTTTGAAATCGCCGCGATACTCCCGCGGCGCATCCGGCTTCATGTCAAAGGTGTCCAGATGCGAAGGCCCGCCGCGTAGAAAGACCAGGATGGCCGATCGCTGCGGT
>JBMYQZ010000686.1:0-3256 GCA_049601855.1 Limisphaerales bacterium
TCGCGCTGATAGTATTTGGCCGTGTCAGATCCGAATTCGTAATCACCGAGATTCTGAGCCGGACTCCGTGCCCATCGGCCATGTGACCAAGGACGGACGACGATCCGAAAGCCGAACTTTTGCTGGAGCGCGGTGCGGACATCGATGCGGTGGAGATTCAGTTTCGTTTGATACCCTTGGCTACTGCGGTTGGCTCCGATCTGGTGGTTCGAGCAGATGAGCGAGAGGCGAGGGTGAGCTTCTTGTTGCAGCGTGGCGCCGCCACCGCGCTTGCCGATATCCCTGATTGGGCGCGCCACTTTCCGTTGCGCGCAGGCTGGAATTGGCGGAGACCGAGAAGATTCTCTTGCGATACGGCGCTGCGCGCTGAGAGGAATACCTCCGCGCCGGACGCCTCCCAGTTCCATGATCCGTAATTCAGTTGGCTTGGTGCTGGTTCTATTGTTGTTCCGCCGCGCGCCGGCGCACGCGCATCACGGGCAGATTCTGCGGGCGCTCAGCGAGGTGATGAAGTCGGGTGATTTCGGCAGCGTGCGCAAGCTGTTCACGGACCAGGCATGGGACTGCGTGGGAGGGGGCGTTGCCGGGCGGAATTTGAGGGAATCACGAAAAACGTTCCATCGCGCTGTTTTGGCCACGGGCGCTTCCAATTAGACGAACATGGTGACGGGGATGCAGTTCTACAGAAAGGGACCGAAGGAACCCGATTGGGTCTATGTCTTCACCGAGAACGTCGACAAACCGATCTCAGTGTTCGTCATGGGACATCGCTATCCGTGCGGGTGGTAGATCACACGCTTGACGCGGTCGTTGGCGGAATCGGAGAAGTTCCTCGGGAATTCCTTGAATTATGGGAAAAAGAAGAAAGCGAGGACGGAGATAAACAAATGATGGATTTCTTCATTCACGCCGTCGGTAGCCTGTGATTCAATCCCGGCCTCCTATGAAACTGTTTGTTCGATTTGCCCTCGTAACCGTTTGTTTTGCCCTCGTGCATGACGCGATTTCCGCGCCGAAGCGAAAGGCCCGTCCGCGCAAGCCCGCCCAGGTTGGTCCGCGCGTAAATGAAAACCAGGCCACACCGGTCAGCCGCGTGAAGGCGCCCAAGGGCTTCAAGGTCGAGTTGATCTATTCTGTGCCCGGTGTGGAGCAGGGTTCGTGGGTGAACCTCGGTGTGGACAACAAGAACCGGATCATCGCCAGCGACCAGTTCGGCGGGCTCTATCGCTTCGCCGCTCCGCCTGCCGGTAAGGCGCTCGATCCGAAGAAGATTGAGAAGATCCCGGTCAACATCCGCGCGGTGAACGGCATTCTCTGGGCTTTCGACGCGTTGTATGTCGCGGTGAACGATTACGAACGCAAGATGGACAGTGGTGTTTATCGCATCACGGATACCAACGGCGACGACCAACTCGACAAGGTGGAGAAGCTCCGGGCGATGACTGCCCGCGGCGATCATGGCGTGCATGCACTGCTTCTTTCGCCCGACAAGAAGTCGATCTACCTGATCACTGGCAACAACACCGAACCCACCGAGGCGCAGGTTTCGCGCGTGCCGCGACATTGGGGAGAGGATCATCTCGTCAAGCGCATGCCCGATGGCCGCGGTCACAATCGCGACCGACTCGCGCCGGCCGGTATCATCTACAAGATGTCGCCCGATGGTAAGCGATGGGAAATTGTTTCCTCCGGCTACCGGAATATCTTCGACGGCGGCTTCAACAAGGACGGTGAGCTCTTCGCCTACGACGCCGACATGGAGTATGACTTCAACACGCCATGGTACCGCCCGACGCGCGTCAATCACGTGACCAGCGGTTCCATGTATGGCTGGCGCAACGGCTCTGGCAAACGTCCTGAGTTTTATCCGGACAACCTTCCGGCCGCGGTGAACATCGGACCTGGCTCGCCCACCGGTGTCACCTTTGGCTACGGCGCAAAGTTCCCGGCCAGGTATCAAAACGCTCTCTACATCCTCGACTGGAGCTGGGGTAAGATCTACGCCATCCACCTGAAACCGGACGGTGCGACCTACACCGGCACGAAGGAAGACTTCATCACCGGTTCTCCCTTGCCGGTCACCGACGCCATCATTCATCCGGATGGTGCGATGTATTTTGCGATCGGCGGTCGGCGCGTGCAGTCGGGCCTCTATCGTGTGACCTATACCGGTGACGCGTCCACCGCACCGGCCGAACACAAGCCGCATAAGAGCAAGCTTGTCACGCTGCGGAAGCAGTTGGAGAAATTCCACGAACCCAATCCAAACGCCATCAAGAAGGCCTGGCCGCAGCTGAAACATTCCGATCGTTTCGTCCGTTGGGCTGCTCGCATCGCGGTGATGCACCAGCCGCTCAAACAGTGGCAGAACAAGGCGTTGAAGGAGAAGGATCCGGCCAAGCAGGTGGAAGCCCTGCTGGCTCTGACCAAGGTCGCGGGTAGTGATCCTCAGCATCGCCAGCCGAATGATCCGGAACCGGACGCTGCACTCGGGCGGAAGATTGTCGGCGCCCTGGCCAAGATTGATTGGAACAAGTTGAACGACGAACAGCGCCATACGCTTGTCCGCGCCTATCAGGTTGCCTTTGTCCGCTTTGGGCATCCCGGTCGCGGGGCAGCGGAAAAAGTCGTCGATCAGCTCGATCCGGAATTTCCTGCCAAGACCTTCGAACTGAACTGGCTGCTCTGCGAGACCCTCGCGTGGCTCCAGGCCCCGAGCACCGCGCACAAGGCACTCAATCTCATCGAGAGCGCGTTCACGCAGGAAGAGCAGATGGAATACGCCCGTTCGATCCGCTTCGTGAAGATCGGCTGGGCGCCGAAGGATCGCGAACGCTACTTCAACTGGTTTCTCAAGGCCGCCAACTATCGCGGCGGCGCGAGCTTCGCGAAGTTCATTGAGTTCATTCGCAATGACGCGGTGGCCAGCATGAGCGCAGCCGACAAGAAACGATTCAAGGATCTGCTTGCGAAGAAGCCGGTGGTGAAGACCCCGATGGAGCAACTGGCAGAGGCTTTTGTCGGTCGCAGTTTCGTGAAGGAATGGAAGCTCGAAGAGCTCGCCAAAGCCGCCAATACGGGCCTCAAGAACCGGGATTTTGAGAATGGCCGCAAAATGTTTGCCGCCGGCGCTTGCTTCGCCTGTCACCGTTTCGGAGACGCCGGCGGCATTACCGGTCCCGACCTCACCGGAGCCGGTGGCCGCTACAGCCCCCATGATTTCCTTGATCAAATCATCAACCCGAGCAAGGTGATC
>JBMYQZ010000687.1:0-3254 GCA_049601855.1 Limisphaerales bacterium
GACGATGAAGGAGATGAAGCCCACCGCGAGCACAGAGTAGACCAGGGACTTGTAGCCCCAGAGCGGCTTCCGGGTGTTGCAGGCGATGATCTCGGAGATCACGCCCATCGCCGGCAGAATCAAAACGTAAACCTCCGGGTGACCAAGGAACCAGAACAGGTGCTGCCAGAGCAACGGACTGCCACCACCGGAGACGCGGGTATCCCACGGCTCGCCAGAGACGATCAACCCGCTCGGCAGGAAGAAGCTCGTATCAAACACGCGATCCATCAGCTGCATGACACCGGCGGCTTCCAGCGGAGGGAAGGCGAGGAGCAAGATGAAACCGGTGACGAACTGCGCCCAGACAAAGAAGGGCATACGCATCCAAGTCATGCCCGGAGCACGCAATTGGATAATCGTCGCAATAAAGTTCACCGAACCCAGCAGCGACGAGGTGATCAACAAGACCATGCCAATCAGCCAGAAGGTCTGACCATCCGTCGGGATGACCGTCGCCAAGGGCGAATAGGAGGTCCAACCGGCTTGTGCTGCGCCACCGGGAATGAAGAAGCTGACAAACATCACCACCCCGCCCCACGCGTAACATTGGTAACTGACCATGTTGATCCGCGGGAAGGTCATGTCGATGGCACCAATCTGTAGCGGCACAACGTAATTCCCGAAGGCCGCGAAGGCCAAGGGCACCACCCCCAAGAAGATCATGATTGTGCCGTGCATGGCACCGAAGACGTTGTACAGGTCAGCAGACATCGTCCCTCCGAGCGCCATTTCACCAAGCATCGATTCCAGCAGCGGCCCGACGAAGGGCAACGGCTGGTCCGGATAGGCGATCTGGTAGCGCATCATCAGCACCAGGAAAAAGCCGAAGAGGAGGAACAAGAGTGCGGTAAAGCCGTATTGGATACCGATGATCTTGTGGTCCGTGGAAAAGACGTAACTGCGCAGGAAGCCGGGATCATGATGATGATCCTCGTGCGTCTCAGTATGCGTTTCTGTCGATGTTGTGGACTGCATTTTCTGAATTTATTCCGTGTTTACGGACACCCCGCCGCGAACGGGCGCGCGTTTCTAGTCCGCGCCCCGGCTGGTGTCAATACTTGTTGGATTTTTGCCGAAACAATCACTGTAAACGGTCAAAGACGAGCAACCCCAGCAACAGGGGCAGATACAAGATGGAGGCGAAAAACAACTTCCGGGCACTGTCCCGGTCGAGCCGGCGCGAGAACTGAATCGCCTGCCAGAAAAAAGTCATCCCGAGAATCAAAGCACCCAGCAGATAAATCTCACCGGCAATCTGAAAAACAAACGGGGCCAAACTCACTGGCAGCAATCCAAAGGTGTGGCAAACCGCCTGGCGTCCCGTGCGTTCGCCCGTCGGGTCGACAGTTGGCAGCATCATATAGCCGGCCTCCGTGTATTGATCACGATACATCCACGCGATCGCGAAAAAGTGGGGCAATTGCCAGAACATCAGGATCGCGAAGAGCGACCAACCGCCCACGCTCACTTCGCCGGTCGCAGCCGTCCAACCCATCAACGGCGGCAAAGCCCCCGGGATGGCTCCGATAATGGTATTGAGCGTGGTGACCCGTTTCAGCGGCGTGTAGACAAAAAGATAAGAACCCAGCGTAAGCACGCCGAGGAAACCGGTGAGCGCGTTGACCTTCATGGTCAGCCAGATCATCCCGATAATCGAGATGCACGTTCCGAGGAACAACACGGTCAGTGGTTGCAGTTCCCGGGACGGCAAAGGACGGGAGGCTGTACGGGGCATTTGCTCATCCCAGCGCCATTCCATGAATTGATTCAGTGCCGCGGCACCGCAAGCCAGCAATCCCGTACCGGCGAGAGCGTGAAAAAGCTGCACGATATCGAGCGAACTTGCCCCCAACCCGGCGTAGTAGCCAACCAGCGTAGTGAGCAGCACCAAGGCCGTGAGTCGCGCCTTGAAAAGATCCGAAAACACCGCCACGAGGCTGCGTTCAGCCACGTTCGAATCAATTGTTGTAGAGGCGGTGTTTTTCACAAGTTTTACAAGCTGGGACAGGCCACGAGAAGCGGATCCAGGCCACACGGCACTTCCGTTTCCGGGGTTCGCCGCAAAGCGCGCGCTTTTGAACCACGAATCGCGACAATCGTCAACAATCCCCCGAGAACAAGGCAGACTGCCCCGGTCATCACATGCAAGGTGGCGATTTCCGCCGCCTTGTTACTCCACACCGTGGCAGCACCCAAGATGCCCTGCAGGCAGACCAGTCCAAACCAGATATCGACCCATTTGGTATAGACGGAAGCTGATCCAGCAATTCGCCGCGTAGCAACGCAGCAGTAGGCAACCGCACAAAAGATCACAGCGGCCATCACGCGGTGAATCATGTGCAGGAGAATCTGATTTCCAGTGATATCCTTAAACTCCCGGGTATCGAGCCGAGCCTGATTGGCTTGAGCAACGAATTCAGTATCCATTCGCGGCCACAACTGGCCATACGCCAACGGAAAGTCCGGAACAGCCAATCCGGCGTGTTGATGTCGCATCGACGCACCCAGCATCAATTGAATCAGGATGATCACGCTCACCGCGAGGAGGAGTGGGCGGAGCGCCTTGGCAGTCGATCCCGAAGTGGCCTCTTTCAGGCGGTTCCAGTGGCGACTGGTCACCAAGGCGATGGTGCAGATCAGCAGGAAAAACAATTGCGCCGTGGTTCCGTGAACAATCCCGATCTGGTCTTTGATCATTGTCACGCGCAGGCCACCGAGCACTCCCTGAATCAGCACCAGCGAATAACCCAACATCGCCCACCAGCGCAACGGCGCCTCCGACGAACGAATCCGGAAAAGGCAATAACCCACCACCAACACTGCGATCGACGCCAAGACCACAAACATCGTCTGGGTTCGCACCCCGACCAATCCCATACCCGCAACGATCCAGAACAATCCCAGCCATTTGCCATGGCCGTTCGAATTCTTGACCCAAATGCACGCCGCCAATATCAGCATCAACAGCCCGACGAGGGAGGCCAACAGCCGATGCGAGTGTTCGTAGAAAACCCCTCCAACCCACTGGCTGAACGGAAAGAGAAACATGTTCTCCCCAAAGGTGGTCGGCCAATCCGGCACAGCCATCCCCGCTTCCGTGCTCGTCACCATCCCGCCCAGACCGATCAGCGCCAGCGTGATCACGGCCGTGGCCATCGCAAAGCGATGGAGCCAGACGGGATGTTGGGAGTCGTTCAAGCTGCGTTTATGAA
>JBMYQZ010000688.1:0-3242 GCA_049601855.1 Limisphaerales bacterium
GAATTTGTACAAGCCCGATCTTTGGCTTTTTCAAGTTTTCGAACACGCCCTAATCTCTCCGCACCCACAGCCCCATGTCAGAAGCAGAGCCCCGTTCACAGGAATCCCTTCGGCATCAATACGAAGTGGAGAAGGATCTCCACAAACGATTGATGGAATCCACCCGCAAAACCCGTCCTCAACTCTTCGCGCAACTGTACGATGAGCTCTTCGAGCGGGTCAAAGACCACCCTCGTCTCACCCGTCGCGAGACCGCCGAGGACAGCGCTCGCGCCGTCGAGGCGCGCATGAAAATCATCCGTCCCTACCTCAAGGGCACGAAGACTTTCATGGAGATTGCTCCCGGCGATTGCCGGCTCGCCTACAAGGTCTGCGAGAAAGTGGACAAGGTCATCGCGATCGACATCTCCGACCAAAGCGGGGAGGCAGAGAACGTGCCTTCCAACTTTGAATTCGTGATCTATGACGGTTACGAACTGGGCGTCGAGGAGAACAGCGTGGACATGGCCTTCAGTTACCAGTTCCTCGAGCACATCCACCCCGAGGATCACGAGTATCATTTCGACACGGTCTACAAGGTGCTGAAACCGGGCGGTTGCTACATCTTCGACACGCCACATCTGTACTCCGGACCACACGATGCTTCGCGCGGATTCACCTACATCCACGAAGGCATGCATCTCAAGGAGTGGACCTACAACGAGATGAGTGCGCTGGTGAAGAAGATGGGCTTCCGTGAGTGGTACACCTATCGCTTTGGCAAACCGCGTGAGAGTGGTCTTTGGAACTTCGCCACGCTGCTTGCCGAAGGCGCCGTCGGCTGCCTGCCAATGGGCCTGCGGCAGAAGGTCAGCAATCGCCTGTTCAAGGGCGTGACCATGATTGTGCGCAAGTAACAACCTACTTCGGGCAGAATGAAGGTTTTATCGGGCTTGCTTCTGTTGGTGATGATCTGCGCGTTCTTCGTGCCGATGGAGTTTCCCGTGAACACCGAGTACTGGCGCACCTTGATGGATGTGTCACATCTCCCCTTCTTCGCGATTTTCACCCTGGCGTCCTATCCGTTCTTTGCCGACCGCGATCTGCCGCACGAGAAGAAATGCAAGTATGCGTTCGGAATCGCCGCGGTCGTCTCGATCGCGGTGGAACTGTTGCAACCCAGCTTTGGTCGTTCGCAAAGCATGATCGACCAGGTTTACGGCCTGACCGGTGCCCTCTTCGGGATGTTCTTGTTGCTGATGTGGCCGCGGCGTGATCAAAAACAGGCCGTCGCGATGGCGGCCGTCATGACGCTGGTCTTCTTGGCGGTGACCATCGGGCCAGCTTGGCGGAAATATCAGATCATCCAGAAGCGCGCCGCGGATATTCCGTCCCTCGGTAGTTTTGAAGACGTGGATCAACTGCAGCTTTGGCGCCCAAACTACTATTCGTTCACTGGACACGGTCACTACAACCTCATCACCAACATGGTCAGCCAAGGGTCGTTTGCCCTCGAGGTGGATGCCGCGTTGGTTGAATCCAAGCAGGAGTGGCCCGGCGTCAGCTACGATGCGGGCGACTTGGATTGGAGCGGCTACGACGCCCTCGCCTTCGATCTCTACAACCCTACCGATGATTTCCTCCTGCGCCTGAGGATCGACGATGATGGCGACTGTTCGGTCTATGAATCACGCTTCAACCTGGAGCGCTTCGTCGACAACGGATGGAACAACATTTCCATCCCCTTGTCCGAGATTGAGAACGCCCCACCGCATCGAAAGATGAACCTGCAGGCCATTCGCCGCGTCTTGATCTTCATCAGCGGGCACGACGCCCCCCGGAAGTTCTTCCTCGACAACGTTCGTCTTACCCGCAACGCGCCATGAAAGTCGCCTACGTGACCATGGATTCACCGGACGACATCCGGGCGTGGTCCGGGCTCGCCCACTACATTGGTGAATCCGTCCGGCGACAGGGCGCCGAAGTGATCAACGTCGGCCCGCTGCATCACCAGGAGACCTTGGGAATGCGCATCAAGCGCCGCTGGTATCGCGCCATGGGACGCAACATGCTTGAGGAACGCGAACCTGCGATCGTCAAACAATGGGGCCAGGAAATCACTGAGCGACTCAAGGAGATCAAACCCGACGTCATCCTCAGCACGCACACCTATTATCTCTCCGAGGTGAAGACGGACGTTCCGATCGTGATTTTCTGCGACGCCAATTTTGCCAGCCTCCTGGATTTCTACCCCTATTACGTCGATCTCCCCGAAGCCACCATCCGGAGGGGTCACGCTTGGGAGAAGGCCGATTTGGACCGAGCCGCCCGCGTCCTGTACGCCTGTGACTGGGCCAAGGGTTTTGCCGAAGAACACTACGGCATCAGCCCGGACAAGATGGACGTCATCCCCTTCGGCGCGAACATCGAATGCGACCGGACGGAAGCCGACATCGAGGAATACATCGCTCGCCGCCCGAAGGACCGATGCCGCCTCCTCTTCATCGGCAAAGTCTGGGCGCGCAAGGGCGGAGACATCGCGGTGGCCGCCGCTGAAGAACTAAATCGACGTGGCCTGCCAACCACGCTGACCTTGATGGGGTCGCAACCACCGGAGGATCGCAACCTGCCCGATTGCGTCACCAAACTCGGTTTCATCAACAAAGACGAGCCCGCCGGTCTGAAGAAGTTCAACGGCACCATCGGCGAATCCCACTTCCTGATTCTTCCCACGCGAGCCGAAGCCTTCGGAATCGTCTTCTGCGAAGCTGCCTCCTTCGGCGTTCCAAGTCTCGCCGCCGCCACCGGAGGCACGACCACGGCAATCAAGGAAGGCGCCAATGGACAGACCTTCCCGCTCGACGCCACTGCGAGCGACTACGCCGATTACGTAATGAAGCAATTCGAAGACTTCTCGGTGTATCAGGATTTTGGACGCAAAGCCTTTCAGGACTTCAAGACCCGCACCAATTGGGGTGTGTCTGGCAAGCGCATCTACGATCACCTCATCGAGGTCATCAACGAGCATTCCTGAGCAAGTCCGCTTGCGAATTCTCACCACTCCGCTAGATACTCGCCGCATGGCAATCCGAGTATTCGTTCTCTCCATGCTCGCTTTCACGCTGACGGCCGCCGATCACCCGTCGGCCAAGCAATTGCACGCCCTTTTCGATCGCGAATGGGAATATCAGATGAAGGATGATCCCGAGTGGGCTTCAATCCTGGGTGACCGCCGCTGGAACGACCAATGGCCTGATCACAGT
>JBMYQZ010000689.1:0-3234 GCA_049601855.1 Limisphaerales bacterium
GGGAGGAGCGAGCGGCAATCCTTTTCATGGTCACCGGTCCGGGCTGGCTCGATCGGCAGCTTGGAGCTTGCGAGATTTGGTGCCTCCGCTAGCTTTGCCGCATCTGCATGAGTGACACTCCACGCATACTTTATTGCCACTGCAATTACGCCCAGGTGGTGCCGGAGGATACGAAGCAGGCGGTGCTTAAAAAGCTCTGTGATTCGGGTATGGCCTTTGACGCCGTGGCCGATTTGTGTGAGCTCGCCGCCCGCAAGGATCCTTCGCTCCAACGCTTGGTCGATGGCGGACCGTTGAAGATTGCCGCGTGCTATCCGCGGGCGGTGAAATGGATCTTTGGTGGCGTCGGTTTCCGCCTGCCATTGGAGAGCACCGAGGTGCTCAACATGCGCGTGGAAACGCCTGAAGATATATTTGAATCCATCCTGAAGAAGGAGATTACAGCCAACCTGCCCGACGACAAAGACGCCACTCAGCCGTCGGAAGACGGACTGCCAACCAAGAAGGAGAGCGAATGAGCCTGACTGAAGAATCGACCCTGCGGGTATTGTTTTATGAGGGGACCGGGTCCCGTGAGATGGAACCGGCCAATCGTCTTGATGCGATGACGGCCTTGTTGGAGCGCGGCTATTCCGTGACGCGCACGACGGGTGACGCCCAAGTGGCGGCGCACCAGCGCGGTTCGTTGATGGTGCTCGGCCAATTTGAAGGCGAACCGCCCCGCGAACGGGTTCAACAGGCTGAGACCACGGTTCGCTTTCAGGATGTGTCGGATCTGTCGACCGACAATATCGTGGAGAAGGTGGAGTCTGTCCGAGGCGAGACGAATGCCATTGAGTTTGGCAACTGGAAGCCTTGGTTCCCGGTGATCGATTACGATCGCTGTACGAACTGCATGCAGTGTCTCTCCTTCTGTCTCTTCAATGTCTACGGCGTGGATGATGACAATCAGATCCAGGCGCAGAACCACGACAACTGCAAAACGAATTGCCCGGCCTGTTCACGCGTATGTCCGGAAGCGGCCATCATGTTTCCGAAGTACAAGAGCGGTCCGATCAACGGCGACAAGGTGAGCGCAGCTGACGTTGCAGGGGAGACGATGAAGGTCGATATTTCGGCGCTGCTTGGTGGCGATGTGTTTGCGGCCCTGCGTCAACGATCCGAGCAGGCGCAGGAACGTTTCAGCAAGGAGCGCGATGAAAAGAAGGCGCTCAACGAACGCAAGAAGTGCCTTACCAAACTCGCGCAGAACAACGACATCCCGGCGGAGGTGATTGCGAGCCTGCCGTCGCCGGATGAAATCTTAAAGAAGGCTGAAGAGGCGAAGGAACGCGCCAACGCCGCCTTGGCCAAACAGAAGGAGAAGTCCGATGGACAATAAGACTGTCTACAAATGGGTGGAGGAAGTGCAGCAGCGCTGCCGGTTCGTGGACATGGCTCACGACCAACTGCGGGTGAGCCTGAATGAGCAACTCCCGGAGAAGGTGTTTTACGATGTGCACGCCTTGCTCGGGCATGTTCTGGCCCTGCACGGGATGTTCTGGCCCAAGAGGCAGTCTTCGCTTCCGCGCGGAGACAAACTGCGGCAGGAGTTGAAGGTGGCGGACGCTTCGCCGTTGAATATCCACAACCTGCGCGGGCACCTGGCGGCTGACGACGAGTCCTTCGAAGATTGGCTTACCGGCCTGCGCGACCCGAACTTTGTTGATTTCAACCTGATGCCGGTCAGTGCCATGAGTGGTATGGGAACCGACACCTTTCAGCGTAATCTCGATCCGGAGAATTTGCAAATGACCTACCGCGGTGCCAGTTGCGACCTGAAGCAGTTTCACGACGAAACGCGCGCGCTGCAGACCACGATTGAACGTTGGAAGCGCGAACACACGCCCTGGTAATATGCTCCCTCAACTTGCCTATCGCACCATTCGTTCAGCCGACCTGCGCTGTATCCTGAAGTTCGTCTACAACTTTGGCTGGAAGGGGTTTCTCTCGGTGGAACGTTTCAAACGCCGGCTCAAGCGCGGGGATTACTTCCCGCCGTTTCTCTATATCTCGATCATCAATTCCTGCAATCTGCGTTGCCAGGGTTGTTGGGTTGACGTGGAGGCTGAGCGCAGCACGGTCGATCTCGAGGCGATGAAACGCCTGATTGCCGATGCGAAGAAGCACGGAAATTCTTTCTTTGGCATTCTCGGTGGCGAACCATTCATGCATCCGGAATTGTTGGATATTCTGGCGGCGCATCCGGATTGCTATTTTCAGGTCTTCACCAATGGGCAGTTCATCACGGAGAAGGTCGCCAAGCGGCTGCGTGAGTTGGGGAATGTGACGCCCTTGATCAGCATCGAAGGACGCGAGGTCGTCAGCGATGAGCGCCGGGGCAAGGTGGATGTGTTCAACCGCACGATGCGTGGATTGAGGAATTCTTTGGACGCCGGTGTTCTCACGGGCGTCGCAACCAGTGTGTGCCAGAGCAACATTGATGATCTGTTGACGGAGAATTGGCTGGATGAGCTGATCAAGCTCGGGGCGCACTACTGTTGGTTTCACACCTATCGTCCCGTCGGGCCGCAGATGAACCCGGAACTCGGTCTCCGTCCAGATCAGTTGGTGGAGGTGCGCGAATTCGTGACCACGATGCGGGCGAAGAAGCCGATCGCGATCATCGATGCGTATTACGATCACGAGGGTAAGGCCTTGTGCCCGATGTCGACCGGCGTGAGCCATCACATCAGTCCCTATGGCGACATCGAACCCTGTCCGATCTTGCAATTCGGCAAGGAGACGATTCACGACGAACGGGGCATCTACGAGACCGTGCGTTCGAGCGAATTTCTGAAGGATTTTCGCGAACTGACGGCCGAGGCCACGCGCGGATGCGTGGTGTTGGAGCGTCCCGATCTCGTGAAGACCTTGGTTGAAAAACACGGTGCGAAGGACACGACGGCCCGCCAGTCGGCGATGAAAGAGCTGGAGGGCATGACGCCGCGCTACAGCCAGTGGTTGCCCGGCCGCGAAGTGCCGGAGAAGCACTGGATGTATTACCTGGCGAAGAAGTTCTGGTTCTGTGATTTCAATGCCTACGCCAAGGCAGCGCCCGATGCGGTGGAGAAAGCGCGGCGCTTGCAGGAAGATCTGGTGGAATCCTGATCGGTTATATCGACCGATTTACTCACCCTGAAGCTAAGGTTTTTAGGGAGATGACGTAGGGTTTTCTTCTATTCCAATTCAGGC
>JBMYQZ010000690.1:0-3226 GCA_049601855.1 Limisphaerales bacterium
TCGATTGACTGGAACGTCTACGCCCGCACGGACAAGCTCACCATCAAGCTCTTCCGCGAGGAGGTGAATCCCCACCTCGACATCATACTGGACTGTTCGCAGTCGATGAATCTGGCCGCGACGGAGAAGGGGAATTGTGCGATCAAAGTGGCGGCCATGCTCGGGATGGCTGCGGAGAATGCCCGCTTTACGCACGCGCTCTGGTGTGGCGGGGAAGGGTTTCAGCGGGCTCAGAACGACAACCTGCGGCCCTCCGCCTGGGGCGGCATAGGCTACAACAGCCGCCGCAATCTCGATGAGGCCTACGCCATCCTGCCTCCACGTCTGCGCCGCGCCGGAGTGCGCGTGGTGATCAGTGATCTCTTCTGGCCCGGCAATCCGACGACCACGATGCGGCGTTTCTGCGAAGGCGCTGCCACGACGATCGTCGTGCAGGTGGTTGCCCAGGCGGATGTGACCCCGCCGGATCACGGCAATATCCACCTCATCGACAGCGAGAGTGGTGAGTCGATGCAGATGTTTATCGATTCGATGGTCGAACAGCGTTATCTGGACACTTTGAAACAGCACCAGGAAAGCTGGGATGCCGCCTGCCGTGGATGCGGTGCCCGCTTCGTCACCATCATAGCCGAGCAATTCGAAAGCCAACTCACTCGCCTCGAAGAAATCCAACTGCTCGTGCCGGCCTGAATGCTTCCGTTGTTCACATATCCGCTCGCGCTGATCGGCATCGTCTCGCTGCCCGTACTGGCGGCGATTTACCTGATGCGGAACCGCTTCCGGCGGAAGACGGTTTCCAGCCTGTTCCTCTGGCAACTGCAGGAGCGCTCCAAGGAGGGCGGTGTGAAGGTGCAGAACATCCAGGTGCCGCTGATATTTTTCCTCGAGTTGTTGATCCTCGCATTGCTCGTCATCGCAGCGACCGGCCCTCGCTGGCAACTGGGATCCAATATCCGCCCCTTGGTCATCGTGCTGGACGATTCGGCCTCCATGACCGCGACGACCAGCAAGGGTGACGTGCGAGCGAATGCGATGAAGGCCTTGAACGAGATTGTGGGCCGCCAACGATTTCTTAATTACCGGATTATCCTCGCCGGTCAAAAGGCGCGATTGCTCGGTTCGCCCATGCGGACGGCCGATGAGTTGCAAGAAACGCTGAAGGAGTGGCATTGCCATTCCGCCGCCAGTGATCTGTCCACAGCCGTGGCGTTCGCTCGCGAAATCTCCCGCGATGACGCCTACGTAGTGTTGATCACCGACCGGGCTCCGCCGGAGCAGTTGGCCGATGCCCCGCGACTACGCTGGTGGTCATTTGGCGAAGCGAATGGCAATATTGGTTTTGTGAACGTCGCGCGCTCCCTCGCGGAGGAAACGGATCGCTGTCTGTTCGAGATTCGCAACTTCACCGACGATGTCCGGAGCACACCGCTGGAAGTTCGCGCTGGTGGCAAGCTGATTCAGCGCAAGGAAATCGACTTGGGCACCAACGCCACGAAGCGCATTGTGCTGAATTTGCCGAAGGATACACCGGCCGTCGTGGCCACGCTCGGCGACGATGCCTTGCCGGCAGACAACTCGGCGCAACTATTGAGCCCCTTGCGGAAACGGGTTCGGGTCGCCGTCGGAATCGAGAATGAGGCATTGGCGGGTCTCATCAACCGCTCGCTCGCTGCCACGGGATTGCGGGCGTCGCTCTCGGCGGCTCCGCATTTGATACTGCACGACAAGCCGGGCGTTGTTGCCGGTTCCAACACCTGGGCGTTCGAGATCCACTCTCACGAGGACGCCAAGTCACTCTCGGACCCCTTCGTCATCGACACATCCCATCCGTTGGGTCGGGGCTTGGCACTCAATGGTACAGCTTGGGCCGCGGCCCCGATCACGAACAAGTCAGGCTTTCTTCCCATCATCACTTCAGGACCGCAGTCGTTGCTGGCTGTGAATCGCGACATCATCGGACGGCATCGGATCTTCATGAACCTGAACCCCGAGCTGTCCACGGTCAGCCGAACACCCAACCTGCCGATACTTTTCTACAATCTCCTCGAATGGCGACGGGCTGAGATGCCGGGTTTGGAGGACGTGAATTTTCGTCCCGGCACATCAGTGCGAATTCGAACCGAGGGTGATTCCCTGAAGCTCACTCATCCCGGGGGGCAAGTGGAGGAACTTGGGGTGGGAGACGGGCGCATCATTGCCCGGGCTGATGTGCCCGGGCTCTACCAGGTGGATGCAGCGGACGGGAATTGGGGATTCGCGATCAACTTCCTTGCCGCGGATGAATCGGATCTGCGCACCACCACCACTGCGAAGTGGGGAACCTGGGAAACGAAGGCCGAAGCGCGACGTTACTACTCGTCGGTGCTGTGGTTGTTCGTCTTGCTCGGGCTGTCAGGGATCGTGGCTCATCAATACTTCGTCACTCAAGGAAGGAGCCGCGTATGATTCTCAGTCAACCCATCTGGTTGTTGTTGCTGATCCCCTTGGGGATGGCGTGCTGGGTCTGGCCCATGCCGACGAGACTGTTGCAGGGCTTGCGGGTGTGTGCATTGGTCTCACTGGTGCTGGCGATGTGCCAGCCGGCCATCGAGTTGCCGGATCGTTCTGGCACGATCGTGGTCGTTGCCGATCGCAGCGAATCGATGCCCGGCGGCGCGATGACGCGGGAGAAGGAGGTGATCGACATGATGCAGAAGGCGATGGCCGCCCATGATCGCCTCGCGGTGGTTTCGTTCGGACACAAGGCGGTGGTGGAACGCCCGCCGCAAGCTGGCGAGTTTGCCGGCTTTGCTGCCGAGGTTGGCGCCGAGGCATCGAGTCTGGCGGCTGGATTGGAAACC
The DNA here is from genome assembly GCA_049601855.1 of Limisphaerales bacterium. GTDB lineage: Bacteria > Verrucomicrobiota > Verrucomicrobiia > Limisphaerales > JAYPXF01. Next base: position 2,841 of record JBMYQZ010000690.1, read on the forward strand.
GCCTTGGCCATGCTCCCCAATGACGCGCCCGGCCGCATCCTCGTAGTGTCCGATGGCAAATGGACCGGCCGTGATCCATCCAGTGCGGCAGCCAAGGCCGCCGGACGCAGCGTCCCGATCGACTACCGCTTCTTATCGCGACCGCCGATCAATGATCTCGCGATTCAGGGTCTGCATGCGCCGGAGACCGTCCTTCCCGGCGAGGGTTACATGATCACCGCTTGGATTCAATCGCCTGTCGAGCAGGAGGTGGAGTTCCAATTGTTGAAAGGTGAACGCGTGGTTGATGCGGGCAAGCGCAAGGTGCCGACGGGATTGACCCGTATGATTTTCCGCGATCGCGCACTGAAACCTGGAACTGCCCAATACGTTTACCAGCTGAAGGG
>JBMYQZ010000691.1:0-3225 GCA_049601855.1 Limisphaerales bacterium
CGCTGGCTTGAGGACGACAATGCCCCCGAAACCGATGCGTGGGTGGAGGCGCAGAATAAGGTCACCTTTGGGTTTCTGGATCAGATCCCCGAACGAACGGCAATTCGGGGGCGGTTGACCAAACTGTGGAATTACGAGCGCTATGGCGTCCCCTACGAGTCGGGCGGCCGCTACTTCTACTCCCGCAATGACGGCTTGCAGAATCAAGGCGTTCTCTACGTCACTGAATCCCTCGACGCGGAGCCACGCGTCCTGCTCGATCCCAACAGGCTTTCCGAAGACGGCACCGTCGCGCTCGGACAGACCGAAGTCAGCCACGATGGCAAGTATCTGGCCTACGGTTTGTCAACGGCGGGCAGCGATTGGCAGGAATGGAAAGTCCGCGACATCGAGACGGGCAAGGACCTTGAGGACCACCTGAAGTGGGTGAAGTTTTCTGATGCATCATGGTCCATGGATAATCAGGGCTTCTACTATAGCCGTTACGATGAACCGAAGGGCGGCGACGAGCTGAAGGGCCAAAACTATTTCCAAAAGGTTTACTACCACCGCTTGGGCACTCCGCAATCCGAGGACCAGCTCATCTACGAACGCCCGGACGAGAAAGAATGGGGCTTCAGCGCCTACGTCAGCGACGATGGTGCCTACCTGATCCTCTACATCTGGCAAGGCACGGATACGCGCAACCGCGTGTTCTATCGCGAGCTCGCCAATCCGGACCAGGCGATGATCGAATTGCTCAACGACTTCGACGCCTCCTACAGCTTCATCGACAACGTCGGCTCGGTGTTCTACTTCAAGACCGATCTCGACACGCCGCGCGGTCGCGTGATCGCAATCGACGTCACCAAGCCGGCGGAGGAGCATTGGCAAGAAATCATTCCGGAGGACAAGGATACGCTCACGCGCGTCAATCTGATTGATGACCGACTCGTGTGCACCTATCTGCACGACGCTCATTCGCGCGTGAGGATCTTCAATCGTGATGGCACTCCTTACCGAGATGTTGAGCTGCCCGGCATCGGCAGCGTCGGTGGCTTCGGTGGTGAGCGCACGGATGCGGAAACGTTCTATTCCTTCAACGGTTTTACCACGCCCGGCACCGTTTTGCGCTACGACATGAAGACTGGAGAAAGCACGGTCTTCAAACAACCCGAAGTCGATTTCGATCCGGCCGACTACGAGACCAAGCAGGTATTCTTTGCGAGCAAGGACGGGACGAAGATCCCGATGTTCATCACGCATCGCAAAGGCTTGAAACTCACGAGCGACAACCCGGTGTTTCTCTATGGCTATGGCGGCTTCAACATCAGCCTGACCCCGCGCTTTCGCCTCTCGACCCTCGTGTGGATGGAGCTGGGCGGGGTGTATGCGCAGCCGACACTTCGCGGTGGTGGCGAATACGGCGAGGACTGGCATCAAGCCGGCATGAAACACAACAAGCAGAACGTCTTCGATGACTTCATCGGCGCCGCCGAATGGCTGATTGAAAACAAGTATACGAAGCCATCCAAGCTCGCGATTTCAGGTGGCAGCAACGGCGGTCTGCTCGTCAGTGCGTGCATGATCCAACGCCCCGAACTATTCGGTGCGGCCTTACCCGCCGTGGGGGTGTTGGACATGTTACGCTTTCACAAGTTCACCATCGGCTGGGCGTGGACGAGCGACTACGGCAGTCCGGATGATCCCGATGAGTTTCGTTCCCTGTTCGCATACTCCCCGTATCACAATCTCGAGTCCGGAGTGGAATACCCGTCAACCATGATCACCACCGGCGATCACGATGATCGCGTCGTGCCGGCACACAGTTTCAAATTCGCCGCCCGCCTCCAGGAATACCAATCCGGCACCAACCCCACGCTAATTCGTATTGAAACCAAGGCCGGCCACGGCGCGGGTAAGCCCACGGACAAAACCATCGCCGAGTTGGCGGACAAATTGGGCTTTCTGGTGAAGACCTTGGACTTGGAGCCTATTCGACCTTGAGTTCGCGGCGCAGGCGCGCGAGTTCCTTGGCCAATCTCGACTGTGTGCGTTTGTAATCTGTCCGCCCATACACACTGGTCATTTCATTCGGATCTTCTTTCAGGTCGTACAACTCCCATTCATCGAGCTGCTTGTCTTCGAAGTGGACGAGCTTGTGGCGCTTGTCGATGACAGCGTAGTGCTTGGGGACGCCATGTCCGCCGGACTCGAAATACTCGTAATACAGATGCTTGCGCCAATCTTTGGGCGTGTTGCCCTTCAAAAGCGGAACGAGTGATCGACCCTGCATGTCATTCGGAACCTTGGCGCCAGCGACATCGAGAAACGTTTCGGCAAAGTCGATATTGGAAACAATGTCGCGATTGAAGCTGCCCGGCTTGGTAGTGCCCGGCCAACGGACAATGAGCGGAGTGCGAAGGCTTTCATCGTAGACCCAACGCTTGTCGAACCAACCATGCTCGCCAAGATAAAACCCTTGGTCCGAGCTGTAGATCACGATCGTGTTCTTCGCGAGCCCGGTCTTGTCCAGGTATTCGAGCAGACGACCGACGTTTTCATCCACCGCCTTCACGCAGCGAAGGTAATTCTTGATGTAACGCTGGTAATGCCAACGCGTGCGTTCCTTACCGGTGAGGTTGGCTGCGAGAAAGGCCTCGTTCTTCGGGCGGAAATGACCATCGAACACCTTGAACTGCTCCGGTGTGAATTTGCTGGAATACTTGATCATCAAGCGGTGGTCACCGATGTGATCCGCGATCCCCATCTTGTGCTGCAATACGGCCGAGCCGCGTCCTTCGTAATCATCGAAGAGAGTGTCCGGTTCTGGAATCTGTTCATCCTCATAAAGCGTCAGGTGGCGCAAGGCCGGCTCCCAACGCCCATGTGGTGCCTTGTGCTGCGACATCAAAAAGAACGGCTTCGACTTGTCCCGCTTATCCAACCATTCGATCGTGCGGTCGACGATGATGTCCGTGGTGTAGCCGGTGTGTTTGACCTGCTTGCCATTGGTGATCAGCATCGGGTTGTAGTAAGAACCCTGTCCCTTCAGTACTTCAAAATGATCGAAGCCGGTCGGGGTCGACTTGAGATGCCACTTGCCCACGATCGCGGTCTCGTACCCAGCCTTACGCATGAGTTTCGGAGCGGTTTGTTGTGACCCGTCAAAGACATCCTTGTTCGTGCGCTGTCCGTTGAGATGCGAATACTTGCCCGTGAGCACCACAGCGCGCGAAGGAGCGC
>JBMYQZ010000692.1:0-3220 GCA_049601855.1 Limisphaerales bacterium
GAAGCCTTGGTGCGCTACCGGGACGAGGACGGCAACGTGGTGTCGCCGGAGAAGTTTTTGCCCGCGGCGGAACGTTTTGGCGTGTTGCATCAAATCGATCATTACGTGCTCTACAGCGTGATTGACGTGATGCGCGACAATCCCAAACTGCACGTTTCGGTCAATCTGTCGGCCCGGGCGTTGACCAGTGAACGATTGCCGGAATTGGTCAAGAGCCTGATGACGGCAAGCAAGGTTGAGGCGGAACGAATTCGTTTCGAGATCACCGAGACGACGATGATCCGCAACTTGGATCGCGCGAAGATCAATATCCGCGAATTGCAGGAATTCGGCTGCCGGTTCGCGTTGGATGATTTCGGAAAAGGTGTTTCCTCGCTGGGTTACCTGCGGGATCTGCCGGTGGACATCATCAAGATCGACGGCAGCTTCGTGGAGAATCTGCAGACCGACGAGGTGAACAAATCGATTGTTCACGCGGTGAACGAGATCTCTCACATGCTCGGCAAGAAGACGGTGGCAGAATACGTCTCAAGCGCCGCGATCCTGGAGGAGGTGCGGGCCATGGGGATCGACTGTGTGCAGGGCTGGCACGTCTTCAAACCGGCACCGATTCAGGAGTTTCTCGATCGAGGGATCGAGAACATCAAGCTGCCCTCCGAATAGCGACCCGCTCTGGCTTGTCGTCTCGCTAGGCTTCCGAGCCGCCGCCTCCCAATCGATAGGCGGATCCCACACCGAAGAAGATGCAGATATATGCTCGTATTCGAGGTCTTCCTGAGTTGCTTCAAAAAAGTCGGTGGCCTTCAAGAAACCGGGCTCCGCATTGGCAGGCGATCTTGATCTCCATTGGTTGGTCCTTTTCCTGGGGCCTCCACGCGGGAGGTTCTTCAGAGTCCGCGGAGAGCGTTGCGGGATGGTGCGCGGCGGAAAAGCACAAACTGAAGTGAGACGGGCAAATGTTTGGAAGGGAAAAAGGTGGTAGGCTGGCTCGGACTCGAACCGAGAACCAACGGCTTAAAAGGCCGCTGCTCTACCATTGAGCTACCAACCCACCATTTCCGCCGGGGGCGAAAGGCCACGGAAGCTAGTCGAGCGGGCTGGGCGGTGCAAGTGAAAAGCCGCGGATCGCGATTGTTCCGGCTACGGTGGAACGCTACAACGTGCGGATGCGTTTCATCCGCCGAATATCGCCCCTGTTGTTTGCTGGAAATCTGGCCTTCATGGCGCTGGCAAAACCGAATTTCGTGATCATTTTCACCGATGATCAGGGTTACCAGGACCTGGGTTGTTTCGGCAGCAAGAAGATCAAGACGCCGAACATCGACCGGATGGCGGATGAGGGAATGAAATTTACGAGCTTCTATGCGCAGGCGGTTTGTGGTCCGAGCCGGGCGGCCTTGATGTCGGGTTGTTATCCGATCCGCGTGGCAGAACCAGCGAACAAGAAGAACCAACACACCATCCTGCATCCGAAGGAGGTGACGATAGCGGAGGTACTGCAGGAGGCTGGCTATGCGACGGGTTGCATCGGCAAGTGGCATCTTGGGCAGAAGCAGAAGGGCGGCAACGGCTGGGATCCGGCAACCATGCCGAACGGGCAGGGCTTTGATTATTACTACGGTACACCGCTCTTCAACGGCTTCACGACCTATGTGAAGGACACAAAGTTCCGGAGTCCGATCCTGCGCAATGAAGAGGTTGTGACCGAGGCGGTGGAGACTTGGGACAATATCACTGCGGACTACACGAAGGAGGCGATCACGTTCATCAAGCAGCAGGGGACCAAACCTTTCTTTCTCTACCTCGCACACAACATGCCGCATGTGCCGGTGGGAGCGAGCAAGCGCTTCAAGGGCAAGAGCGCGTATGGACCTTACGGTGACACGATTGAAGAGATCGACTGGTCGACCGGCGAGATTTTGAAGACCTTGAAAGAGCAGGGGATCGACCAGAATACGCTGGTCGTCTTTACGAGTGACAACGGGCCTTGGATCGAACCGACCCGCTCAATGAAACCGGGTTCGGAATTCATCCCGTTGAATCACTCTGGGACGGCCGATCCCTTGCGTGGCTTCAAGATGCTGACCTGGGAGGGTGGCTTGCGCGTGCCTTGCGTGATGCGTTGGCCGGGAAAGATTCAGGCCGGCAAGACGACGGACAAGCTCGGCGCCACGATCGATCTGTTACCGACCTTCGCGAAGCTGGCGGGCGCGGCGGTTCCCTCCGACAGGAAACTTGACGGAGTCGACATCAGTCCGATCTGGTCTGATCCATCCGCGGGGCCGCGGGAAGAGATGCGTTACTACTGCTTCACGCATTTGCAGGCTTTGCGGACCGAGCGTTGGAAACTCGTTCTCCCGCGACCGGACCATCCCAATTGGGTCGGATGGAGCGGGCGCTTCATCAACAACGGGGTGAAGGAGACGGAACTCTACGATCTGAAGAACGACTTGGGCGAGGCGGTGAATGTGGCAGCGTCGAATCCGAAGATCGTCGCTGATCTGATGAAACGGGTCGTTGCTGCGCGGAAAGACGCCGGGGATTACGATCGCATTGGCGAACACGCGCGGTTCTTTGACGACAATCCAAAGCGCCCGGCGATCAAACGAATGGCTTCTGGTGGCAGCGGTCAGAAACCCAAAAGCGGCCCCAGCGAAATCTACCGTGCGGTGGAACCGGTGGGGAATCTCCACTTCAGTTTCGAGAAGGGGATGGACGGTTGGCGGGTCGTCGAAGGTGGATTTGAAGCCCTGCGCAACGATCGACCGAAATTCCATCACGCCTTTAACCAAGGGAAATACAACCGGCAGGGGAAATATCATCTGACCACGTTGGAGCGCGAAGATGGCGGCCGGGGGCACGATGCACAGACCGGATTGGTGGAATCACCCGTCTTCAAGATTACCGGGAAACGGGCCAGCTTCCTGGTTGGCGGTGGGCGCCACGCGAACACCTACATGGCTTTGGTGAATACGATGGATGGAAAGGAATTGTTGAAGGCCAATGGGCGTAATGCCGAGCAGATGTTTCGGATCAATTGGGATCTCGCAAGGCATCAGGGCAAGTCGGTGTTTCTGCGCCTGGTGGATCGCAACAAGGGTGGTTGGGGGCACGTGACCTTCGATGACTTCTCGGCGGAGGCCGAATTGGACGAGGCTGCCACCGCCAAGCGTTGGGGCGCCTTGAAGAGTCGGCCCAAGCCCACGGTCGCACCGCAATG
>JBMYQZ010000693.1:0-3210 GCA_049601855.1 Limisphaerales bacterium
CGACGAGGGCACCCACATTCCGCTGATCATTCGTGGTCCGGGTGCGGGCAAAGGCCAGACGCGGCAAGACCTGGTTGAGCACATTGATGTGGCGGCGCTTTCCTTGGCGGCGGCGGGAATTGAGATCCCGGAGAAAATGCAGGGGCAGGACATCTTGGCGAAGGACTTCAATTCGAAGAAGGCGGTCTTCGCCGCTCGTGATCGTTGTGGAGAAGTGGCCGATCACATTCGTTCGGTCAGGACGGAACGCTATCTCTACCTCCGCAACTTCTATCCTAATCGACCGCACCTGATGCCGAGCAACTACAAGGACAGCAAACTGATCATCCAGCGCCTGCGCGAACTCCACGCTGGTGGAAAGCTGAGTGCCCTGTCAGAAAAGCTGTTGTTCGCGCCAACACGACCGCCGGAAGAACTGTATCTCTACGGACAAGACAAATGGCAGGTGACCAACCTCGCTAAAGATCCGAAACACGCCAAAGCGCTTAAACAGCATCGCGAGCGGCTGAAGAAATGGAGTAGGGCGACAGGCGACATGGGACCGGAATCACTGGCGGTGTACGCCCAGGAGATCGCGGATGAACTAAACTCCATTGACCGCCGCAAAGCCAAGACAAAGCCGGTGCGCTACTATGAATTTCAACAGAACGCCGAGATGTACAAGCGTTGGCTGGCCGAGGGACGGTGAGGGACGAGCATCGTCTTCCTCGATTCCATGGTTACCATATATCGATTACGCGATTCGCACTTGGTGTGCCAGGATCGAGGGGTGATCAAAAAGTTCTTCGCCATTCTGGCTCTCATCTACCTGCCTATGTTTGGTATATGGCCGCCCATGCCGGCATTCCCAAGTATCAGGTTTGGGCTCCCCTCGGGACGGTTCTCTACGGGATTGTCGGAGGCGTGCCTCTCTTCGCCATCGGATTGGGGACGACCGTTCACTATCTGAAAACCAGTGACAAGAAGAGTGCCGCACCGGATTCCCACACGCCAATGATCCTCTTGCTGAATGCCGGATGGATCTTGACGGCCCTCGCGGTCATCAAAGTCTTGGTTCTGAAGTAAACTCCCATCATGAATTCTCTCACCACACTGGTCGCGATTCTCCTTACAATCCTGGCATTCGCAATGATCGCAGGACTCCTGAAGTGTTTGTCGGATCGGCGCAAACGAGGGGCAGTGGTTTTCGATGCTGGTTCCAATCCGGCCGGCCGCCGGCAACTCGGGGTGGGAGCCGTGTGTTTGTTTCTGGGATTGGGCGGAGCGCTGGGGTTGACGCGCGAATTTGAGTTTTTTTCGCTGTCATTGGCGGCGTGTGGTTTCTTTGGTGTGCTGGCGGCACTGATGAATTGGAACGGACGTCTTTGTATCTGTGAGCATGGTGTCTGGCTCTACAGCGACCTGATCGCATGGAGGCGGATCACAGGGCATCGATGGGATCACGATGACCCAGCCAGCCTGACACTGCAGGTGAGACGTCTTCGCGGTGGGCAAGCAGATACCGTGGATCTTCCCCCGATCAAACTAGCTGAGAAGAACCGCCCGCGATTCGAAGAATTGTTGAATGAACTACTTTCAACTGATTAAGGCCGGATTGTGAATGACCTGCCAACAGGCAGGCAGTTGTTCAAATTAGTGAACGAAAGGTGTGAATACCTTGTCTCGTTCAGCCTCAGAAATTCTTCACCACATCGACGCCAAGGAAGTGTTCGAAAAATCGCAAGCGGGCTGGCGGTCACGATTTGGGTCGGCGATCGGGTATTGGCAATGTCGTGCATTCCATTCTGCCCCGGACTTCGATAACGTGGTCAGATGTCGCGACTCTTTACCGTTCTGGCCTTGGGCCTTTCGCTGATCCAGATCAGCGCCAAGCAGCCGAATATAGTCTTCATCCTGGCTGACGACCTCGGCTGGGCGGATGTCGGCTTCAACGGCGCCAAGTTTTACGAAACGCCCCACATCGACAAGATGCGAGCGGAAGGGATGGCGTTTTCCTCGGCGTATCCGGGCGCGTCCAATTGCATGCCCTCGCGCTCGTGCATCGTGAGCGGGATGTATGTCCCCCGCACGCAGATGTGGACGCCCGGCGGACTGGCAAAAGGGGAGACGAAATTCATGAAACTTCTCGTGCCTCGCAAAGGCGACCAGAAAGGCACGGGCATCGTTCCGTCAAAGCTCAGCCTGCGGCCATCGGTCATTTCCGTCGCCGAAGTCTTGAACGAAGCCGGCTACCGCACGGCACGATTTGGCAAATGGCATCTCGGAGAGGACAACCAAGGTTTTCACGTCAGCAATGCCGGCGGTGACGGAAGAGACGGCGGGGGAAAGTTCTACGGCAATATCGACGTGGCCGAACGACTTACCGACCGAACGATTGAGTTCATCAAGGAGAACAAGAAGAACCCGTTCTTCATCTACCTCTGCCACTGGGATGTTCACACTCCCATTCGGGCGCGCCAGAACGTCGTCGCCAAATACCAGCGCAAGCTTGAACAAGGCGAATGGGATCGGGCATGGAACCCGACCTACGCAGCCATGATCGAGGCGGTCGACATCAGCGTCGGTCGGGTGCGTGAAGCGGTCGCCAAAGCGGGACTGGCAAAGAACACCTTGATCATCTTCACCTCCGACAACGGTGGCCACTCCGGCGCCACCTGGTGCGAACCGCTGAAAGGCGCCAAGGGCGCGTTCTACGAAGGAGGCATTCGCGTGCCGACCTGCATGACCTGGCTAGGGGTGATCCAATCCGGCAGCACCTGTGATACGCCGATCACGGGCGTGGATCTCATGCCCTCGGCGGCGGAATTGGCCGGCGCCAAGTTGCCGAAGAAACAACCGGTCGATGGCCACTCGTGGGTTCCCCTGCTCTCGGGCAAGAGGGCGCTGACCCAGCGCGCCGTCTTCTGGCATTACCCACTATACCTCGCCGGTGGCACCTACAACCAAGTCGTCCCCGTCCACGGTACCGAAAACAATTATTGGCGCGCCACGCCGTGTAGTGTGATCCGCAAGGGCGATTGGAAACTGATCCAGTTCTTCGAGGACAACTCGATTCAGCTCTACAATCTCAAGAGCGACATCGGCGAAGAGACCGACCTTTCTTCGGCCGAACCGGAGCGTGCCCAGGCGATGCTCAAGGAACTCCAAGCTTGGCAGAAGAAAACCAAGGCCGCGATTCCGACGAGGCTGAACCCCGATTTCGATCCGACC
>JBMYQZ010000694.1:0-3204 GCA_049601855.1 Limisphaerales bacterium
CAGGTGACCAAGGAGGCGAAATCCTGGCGCGTACAGGGGAAGGTCTGGCCCCAAAGTGTCAAGGAACCGGCGGAGTGGATGATTTCGTTTGCCGATTCCGAAGAGCCATATCCCGGCATGGCCTCCATCTGGGGCCAACCTTTCTCCGGTCGCCCCATTCAATACGACGACCTGACCGTATGGCCGGTCAAATAACCAGGTTCGGTAACCGCCTTTCTGGAAAATACGGGTTTTCGCACTCGAAACTTGGACTGAATCCGGCAGCCACCTATAACGCCACGCATGCTGCCGAAGCTGCTGACCTCGGGCGGACCCATGGCTTGGATTCTGATTCTTGCCAGTGCCGTGGCGCTCGCCGTGTTTCTCGAACGGATGCTCCATTACCATCGAGCACAGATCAATTCGTTCGAGTTTCTCAATGGCATTCGCAATGTGCTCAAGCAACGCAATGTGGTGGAGGGGCTTTCCATTTGTGATGCGACGCCCGGTCCCGTGGCGCGATTGGTGAAGGCGGCGCTGTTGAGCCGCGAGCGCGGGCGGGATGGTGTGCGGGAGGCGTTGGAGGAGGCGGGTATGCAGGAAGTGCCGAAGTTGGAGGAGAAGTTGAACGTTATCGCAACGATTGCGCAGATCGCGCCGTTGATGGGGTTACTGGGAACGGCGTTGGGTTTCATTGAGGTGTTTGAAGTGATGGAACAGCATGGGCAGTTCGCGAATGCGAAGCTGATGTCCGGAGGTGTCTGGATGGCTTTGATCTCGACGGCTCTCGGGCTGGCGGTCGCGATCCCTTGCTACATCGGCTACAACTACCTGGTCAGTCGCGTGAACCAGATCGTGCTCGATATGGAACGTGCCTCGAACGAAATCGTGAACCTGGTCCTCGATCCTGCTGACGCTCTCGAGCCATGAGGTATCCGCGCAACGCCAAGATCTTTCGTGGTCAACTTGATGCGGCGCCCTTTGCGGGGGTTTTCTTCTGTCTGTTGTTGTTCATCCTGTTGGCTTCGAATCTTGTTTTCACGCCGGGCGTGAAAATCGATCTCGCCCAGGCGGACGACTTTCCCGGTGTCACCAATCCTTCCTTGGTGGTCGCCGTGAGCGCGAATGGCGCCTACTACTTCCGCAATCGCAGCATCGCGGAGGGCAAATTGAAGCAAGAACTTCGCGGCGCGGTGCTGGCGGCCAATGGTAACGACGAGAAACTGGTGTTGGTGGCTCTTTTGGACGAGGAAGTGGATAGTCAGGCCTTGGTGAGGTTGGCGGAGATTGCGCGCCAGGCTGGGATTACCGAAATGTTGCAGGCTACGCGGCCACGTTTCGAAGCCACGGATTCCAACCAGCCATGAGCGATGAGATGTCAGAAACGCCACCGTGGAGCCGGTTCCGCTGGTTGGTATCGGTGCTGCTGATCCTGTTGCTGCATCTCGGCCTGTTGTTTGCCGTATCGGATTGGAAACCGGAATTGCAGAAAGTGGCTCAATCTGAATTCAGTGTCCGGCTTTATACGGAACCCGATGCGGCCGGGCGCTTGTTGGAGGCAGGTTCCCTGAATGATCCGACGCTGCTGGCGAGTGTGGGGGCTGCGGGCTTTTCCGGTCCGGCGTGGATGAACGTTTCGCCTCCGCCCTTCAAGCTGCCGGAGTGGACGGATGAAGAACGTTGGTTGACGCAGAATGTCAGCGGGTTGGGGGGCGACTTTCGCACGTACATAAGAACGAATCTCGGAACCACGGTTTCGATTTCCAAACCGACGCCGCCGCCGCCGATTCCCGCAATCACCGCGCCCCAGCCGGATACCGGTTCACGCTTGTTCGTGGTGGGGCAACTCTCATCCCGACAACTGTTGGCGCAACCGGCGCTGCCCCCTTTGCCGGCCGAGGGCCTGCTCAATCCAACGGAGGTCGAGGTGCTGGTGAATGACAAGGGCTACGTGTTTTCGCCCCGGCTGCACACCCTGCCGGGCCTTCGTTCGCCGGATCAGATCGCCGCCGACAACAAGGCACTGGAACTCGTGCCCAAGCTTCGCTTCGCGCCGGGCATCGGACTTTTTGCGAGCGACAAGTTTCCCTTCACGAAAGGCCGCCTGATTTTTCAATGGGACACGGTGGCCCCGCCGAGTACGAATCAACCCGCCGCCAAGTAATGTCGCTGCAATTCGTCATTTTCGCCTACTTCGTGGTCATGTTGATCGTGGTCTGTGGCAGCGGCTGGTACGTCGAGCGCCATCGGCGCAGCTTCGAGCAGGACGCGACCGACGACAGCATCTTCCGTTGTTCGGGTTGCGGTTACGTGTACACAGACGACCACGATGTGGATCGTTCGAGGTGTCCGCAGTGCGGGGCGAGCAACGAGGTGTTCGAATTCTGATCGTTCAGAGATCGAGCTTCTGCTTGAGGTAATCGCTCGTGAGGTGCTTCATGATGTCGAGCGGCTGACAGTTGGTGTCGCCAGCATCGTATTCGATGGGGCTGATCTTCCTGGCGTATTTCACTGCGGCTTGGTTGAGCTTCTTGGTGCGCTTGCCGATGCCGATGAGCGCGCCGCCCATGCTGAGGCGGACATCTTCAATCTCGGTGTCGAAGTCGGCGCGAATGCGTTTGATGCAGTCGAGGAAGAACTTCTCGGTCAATTCGGGACGACGGTTGTTCTTCGACAAATCGTAGATCAAACCCCAGGCACAGGAGCGGCGCTGGGCGTCCTTGCTGTCGATCCAATCCTTGGCGAGGTCAAAGGCGAAATCGGTTTTCGGCAAGGTGGCGTCGCAGGAGCTGAATACGTGGCTCAACAACCCGCTGCCGACCTCTTCCACCTGCGCTTCGGCCTGTTCGCGGGTCATCTTCTTCGGTTCATCGATCAACAGGCCGACGATCTTCACGTCGTGGTTGTCCGACTTCCAAAGTTGTTGGGCGAGCTTGTGATCGCGGCCGATCTGCTTGGCGAGCTTGCGCAGTGTCGACAGGCCGATTCCGTAACTCTTCAGCCCACCGGCATCGAGGCCCATGCGCTTCCAATTGGAGATCCCGCGCTCATTCCGGTTGGCCTTGAGCAGGGCGATGACTTCGGTCTTTTTCATGTTCAACCTTTTGGGGCCATCGGCAGAACCGTGGCGAGTATGAGGGTCATAATAAACATCGTCGTCCCGAGCACGCACAGGAGTGGTGTCCAGGTCTTGAGCGCGTCCACCTCGCTGATGCCGCCCATCTT
>JBMYQZ010000695.1:0-3199 GCA_049601855.1 Limisphaerales bacterium
GACGGATACGTGGAATACGTCGACGTCCGGCATAAAGCGGAGTAAATCAGGCCGCTTCGCAAGCTGTTTCCGTAAACCCACACTCCGTGCTTCGGCCGCTCGAATTCCCTGCTCCAATTTCGCGTGGACGGCCGCCGGAATATCGATCCCTGGCTTGGGAGTGACAATTCTCGATGGAGCGGCGAATAGTCCGCCAGCAAACACGGTCAAAACCGCACAAATGATTCGTCCATTGGGCATGCCGATCCATACCCGGATCAATCACGACTGCAAAGCAAACAGTTCTCAGAATTTCAGCTTTCCAAATCCAGCTTTTGAAACATGATCCAACCTTTCGTCATGACATTGAAACCGTACATTTTTGTATTCGCCCTGGCTGCAACGATCAGCTCGGCCAGCGCCGCCAAGAGCCCGTCCGCCATCGTCAAGTCCAGCGGTGTCACAGGCGGACTGATCGTTCACCTTGGCAGCGGCGACGGCAACCGCACCGCCAAGCTCCGGGTGCATGACGGCTACATGGTGCAGGGCTGGGATCGCGATGCGTCCGCGGTAAAGGCCGCCCGCGAAAACATTCGAGCCAAGGGAGTTTATGGGAACGTTTCCATCGATCGCCTCGATACCAAAGAGCTGCCTTACATCGACAATTTTGTAAACCTGATCGTCGTCGACGAGGCGCTCGGAATTCCGAAGAGCGAGATTCAGCGCGTGTTGGCTCCCCGCGGCGTGGCGCTTCTGGCTGACGGCACTCGATACACGAAACCAGTGCCGGAGGACATCGACGACTGGACGCATTACTTTCACAACCCATCCGGCAACGCCGTCGCCCAAGATGACCAGGTCGGCCCGCCACGTCGCATGCAATGGGTCGGTAGCCCGCGTTGGTCGCGTCATCACGACCGCATGGCGTCGATGAGCGCGCTCGTGTCCGCGGGTGGTCGCTTGTTCTACATCATGGACGAAGGCTCCCGGGTTTCAATCCAGCTTCCATCGCATTGGAAACTGATCGCCCGCGATGCTTTCAACGGCACCGTTCTCTGGCGCCGAGAGATTCCGAAATGGCACAGCCAGCTTTGGCCCTTGAAGAGCGGACCAACCCAGTTGGCTCGTCGTCTCGTGGCCACCGAAAAACAGATCTTCGCGACCTTGAACATCGATGGCCCCGTCGAATCGATTGACGCCGCCACGGGAAAGACCCTGAAGAAATTCGCCGGGTCCGAACGGGCCGAAGAGATTCTGCACGTGGACGGCGAGGTCTACATCCTCGTCCGCGATGGCGGCTGGGAACTCAAGGACTATCTGCCTAAACACAATGTTGGCGACCAAGGCCGTGTCCGCACGGAATTCGTCTGGGACGCGCGCCCTCGTCGACTGATCGCCTACAACGCCACGAGCGGCAAGAAACTCTGGGAAGCCAAGGACAAGATCACTCCCCTGTCCGTCGCTGTGGCCGAAGGCACAGTGGCTTATTACAACGGCGACCAGGTCGTCTCTCTGAACCAGAATACCGGCAAACAGAATTGGGCCGGAGAAAAGGCGTCCCGTCGCAAATTGATTCCCTTCAACTTCGCGCCTCGTCTCGTGATTCACAAAGACGTCGTCCTCTTCGCCGGCGGCGAGGGCAAGATGCAGAGCTTCGACCTGAAATCCGGCAAACAACTATGGGAGCAAAAGCACGATCCGTCCGGCTACCAATCCCCGCAGGATCTGTTGGTCGTCGGCGGTTTGGTCTGGTCCGCCTCCATCACAAGCGGTCGTGGTGAAGGGGTGTTCACCGGCTTCGATCCACGGACCGGCGAAATCAAGAAACAGTTTCCGCCCAACGTGAAAACGTATTGGTTTCACCACCGCTGCTACATCGCCAAGGCAACCGAAAAATTCCTGATGCCTTCACGCACCGGGATCGAATTCATTGATCACGAGAAGGAAGATTGGAACATCAACCACTGGGTCCGCGGCGGCTGTCTCTACGGCGTGATGCCGGCCAACGGGCTCACCTACGCCCCGCCCCACAATTGCGCCTGTTACCCGGAGGCCAAGCTCTACGGTTTCAATGCCCTGGCACCCAAGGCCAGCAAGCCGCTCTCCGAGATCCCGGCGGGAACGCGTTTTGAAAAAGGCCCCGCCTTCGGCAAGGAAGTCCTGGCAACCCCGGCCAAGCAGTCCGATTGGCCAACCTTCCGTCACGATTCCAAGCGCAGTGGCTTTTCCGGCGAGGGTCTGCCTGAAGATCTTGGCCGCGATTGGCAGAACAATCTCGGAGGACGCCTCAGCGCGCTCACGGTCGCTGGTGGCGGTGTCTACGTCGCACAGATTGATCAACACACGGTACATCGGATTGATGAGAAGGACGGTAAGCTCAAGTGGAGTTACACCACAGGTGGGCGCGTTGATTCGCCGCCGACCTACTGGCAGGGACGCGTCATCTTTGGTTCCATGGACGGTTGGGTGTATTGCCTGCGCGCCAACGATGGCGAATTGATCTGGCGTTACCGCGCCGCTCCCGTGGACCAACGCACGATGGCTTTCGAGCAGGTCGAATCCGTCTGGCCGGTTCACGGAAACATCTTGGTACAGGACGGCGTCGCCACCTTTGTCGCAGGTCGCTCCACCTTCCTCGACGGCGGATTGCTCCTCTACAAACTTGATGTGGCCACCGGCAAGAAGCTCCTCGAGAAGAATTGGGACAACCTCGATCCGGAAACCGGCGAGGACATTCAGAACCGCTTGGAGACCCTGCAGATGCAGGTTGGGCTTCCTGACATTCTCTGCAGCGACGGCAAGCACACCTATCTCCGTTCTCAGAAGATTGACGACCAAGGCCAACGCCTCGAAATCGGTCCGATCTCCGGCAGTGCCGCCGCCCAAGGGGCCGCACAGAAAGGTGAAGGCGCGCACCTCTTCGCTCCCATGGGCTACCTCGATGACACCTACTTCCACCGAGCCTACTGGGTTTACGGCAAGAACTTTGCCGGCGGACACAACGGCTACTATCAGGCCGGCAAGTATGCTCCAGCCGGACGCATGCTGGTCTTCAATGAGACCAACGTCTTCGGCTTCGGTCGCGACCCGAAGTATCTCCGCTGGACAACCACGATCGAGCATCAGCTCTTCTCCGCTCCTCGCCAGATTCCCGACGCTCCTGCTCCTTCGCAGGGCCGCGGCAAGAAAGCGCCCGGTGTCAGTGTCAGCTATGGCACGC
>JBMYQZ010000696.1:0-3191 GCA_049601855.1 Limisphaerales bacterium
ACGGGAGCGCAAGAGCATGGCCACGATCGAGGAGACCTTGGTGGAACCGAGCACGCCGACGCCGGAATGTGACGAGTTCACCGGCAAGCTGATCGATCGTTGCGTCGATGACATTACCGCGGCGATGGAACGCAAGGCGGCCGTGGTGCTCATCTACGGAGCGCACCTCATCAAGAACGGTGGACAGTCCTTTCTCTGCCAGATGATGGATCGTGGCATGATCACCCATCTCGCCACCAACGGCGCCGGCATCATTCACGATTGGGAATTCACTTTTGGCGGCCAGTCGACCGAGTGCGTGCGCAGCAACGTCGCCACCGGCACCTTCGGTACCTGGGACGAGACTGGGTTGCACATCCAACAGGCGCTCCTGCTCGGAGGCATCCGCGGCTACGGCTTTGGACAGGCGCTGGGCAAGTTTGCGTATGAGGATGGAGGCATGATCCCGGAAGCGGCCGGACTGGAACAGCAGATCCGCGATGAACCGAATCATCCGCTCACCCCCGCTCGAGCTGATCTCCTCAATGCCATCCGGCAATTCGGCTGGAAGGCAGGTCCTTTGATGGCCTTCCATAAGTATCGCAATTCCTCTCCGTTGGCACAGGCGATCCGGCACGAAGTTCCCTTCACCGTTCATCCCGGGATCGGCTACGATATCTTTACGAATCATCCGGTCTTCAACGGTGCGGTTGTTGGTCGCGCGGCGGGAACTGACTTCAAGGTCTTCAGCCACGCCCTGGAGAATCTGGATGGTGGCGTGGTGCTTAACGTCGGCACGGCGATCATGGGACCGCAGGTCTTCGAGAAGAGCCTGAGTTGCGTGAACAATGTTCGTCTCAAGAACAACCGCGAGATCGTGAAGAATCACTCAATCTACATCGTGGATTTGCAGGATGGTGGCGGCTGGGATTGGAAGGAAGGCGAACCGCCGAAGGACAACCCGGCCTACTACCTGCGCTTCTGCAAGACCTATGCCCGGATGGGAGGGGCCATGAATTACGTGCAATGTGACAATATCGCGTTTCTGCACAATCTCTTTCATCGTCTCGAAGCAAAGCTTGGTCGGACGGCGTACAAAAAGGACATCCCCGAGATTGGAGATCCCAATCCCGAGCCGCGTTGGCAGATGTAGGAACGTAGCTCCCGATAGGTAACTTAAGCTTAACTTTTCTGGTGGGCTCCGATAGCGTTGCAACACGTATGTCACTCACAACCAAACACTTGGCACTTCTTCTGTTGGTGGCGATCGGTGTCTCCCACGCGCCGGCGCAGGAACATGCTCCGCCCCTTCGCCGCGAACCGTCGTCGCAATTCGGCGTAGACTTGGATTTCGTCTACGGCGCCTCGTTAAAGGCTGGCAACGCCAATTTTGGTCCCATGCGTTCATTGACGGCGGGGATTTCGTATCTGACGCCGGTTGGCTACACCGGTCGTTGGGAATGGGACGCTGGTTTCGTCTGGAAGCGACGCGAGGTGAAGTATCGCGTCAACCCGGGGGCTCCCAATGCCCTGCAGGTCATCAGCGCACCGATCGTGGCTTCGTTTGAGGCCAGCGAATTGTCCACGCTGGCGATCAAGGTTTCACCGGGAATTTATTCCGACATGTATGACATCGGCCTGAGTGACATCAATGCGCCGTTGGGCATCCGGTTCTATCATGAGTATCATCCGGAGTTCCTTTGGTATCTCGGTGCCCAGGTGAATATCTGGCACGAGTTTCCGGTGATACCAGACGCCGGTTTTCGATGGCAGTTCTGGTACGACTGGACCTTGGACATGAACCTGACGAATCCGCGCGTCGAGTATGAATTTCGCGACAACTGGATCGCGTTTGCGGGCGCGCAGTGGTTGGGCGAGGCCTACAATACCAGCGATGACCTGGCGCAATCCAACGGTCGGCCGGGCACGGGTGACACTTCGCTTACCTATCGTGACATCCGGATTCAGGCGGGCTTGCGCTATCACTGGGATGAGGAAAGCCATTTCCTGTTTGCCGCTGGCTACTCTCTGCAACGTCAGCTGAAGTTTGACGGCGGCGACCTCCAGCTCAAGACGGGTGGTGCGCCCTTTGTGCAGGCCGTGTTGAATTCCACCTGGTAGACGATCGCGGCCGAGCATTGCCATGGATTGGCCGCCGCATTTCCAGGTCTGTTACCACTGCGGAAGCAAGTCGATAAGGCGGTTGCGCGAGACCGCTTTCGAGTGCGGCGATTGTTCCGGTCATCTCTTCATCAATCCGGTTTCTGCCGTGGCCGGCATTCTCTTGGACCCATCCGATCGCTTGCTATTGATTCAACGTGCCAAGGATCCGGCCAAAGGCAAGTTGAGCCTGCCGGGCGGTTTTCTTGATCCGGGCGAGACCGCGGAGGAAGGCCTCTCGCGGGAGGTGCGCGAGGAGACGGGATTGGAGGTCAGCGGTTTCAATTACGTGGGCGGCTTCCCCAATCATTACGAATACGGCGGCACGGTTTATCACACGCTCGATTTGTTCTTCGAAGGCCGCGTCGATTCTTTTGCCGCGGCGGCCGCGCTCGATGAAGTGGACGCGGTCATGGAAATCCCGCTGAACGAAATCGATTTCGAATCGCTGGCCTTTCCTTCCGTGAAACGGGCGTTGCGAGAGTTTTGCGACCAACGCTGAATCTTGGGAATCCGTGTTGCCGCTTGAACGTCCGATTCGCCTGAATCCATTGACTTACCGTCCGATCACCCGTTGAATTCTGAATCATGCAAACCAAAACCGTCTTCTCCAGCGCCATGGACAACACCTTGGACTGGGCCATGGGTTACCCCATCAGCGCCGGTCATTACGCCTTTACGCTGCTCTTGGTACTCGTTGGGGGAGGCTTCCTGTTCCAAAAACTGGCCTCCACCTTTAACGCCCGTCGCTATGCCTGGTTGTTTGCCGGGCCATCTTGGGGCGTTGGCCTGTTTGCCATCTGGATCGGGATGTCTTCGGCGCTGGTCAATCAGCCGGAAGCGTTGGCGGGAGGTTCCCGGTTTGTGACTTGTCTGATGGGTGCCATCATCGCCGTGGTGGCCGTGGCGGGTCCGGCAACGATGGGCCTCATGTCAGTCGGATACGGGGCGGCCGTTTCAATCTGGCTGACGATTATGGCCGGCGTTGGCATTATCGGGGCGGCGAGCACGCTCGTCGGCGCCGGGACGATTCAAGGATTGCCGAAGGTGTT
>JBMYQZ010000697.1:0-3189 GCA_049601855.1 Limisphaerales bacterium
CGCGGTAAGGAGTGAGCCGCGAAGGAATTTCAAAAATATCATGGGCGAATAATCGCCGGGAGGCCCAAATCAGGCAAGCAACGACATCGGGGAATTTCTGGTAAATTCAGGAGGGAAACTTGCTCAGGGTTTGAGTTTCCTGAGCTTGTCGCGCACGACGGCGGCGTGCTCGTAGTCTTCCCGGAGGATGGCATCTTTCAGGTCGAGTTCGAGTTTCTCGATCTCGCTGAGTTGGGTCAGGGCGACTTCCGGTTTGGAATCGGTATCGGTCTCAAGATTCTGTTCGATTTCGCTGAGCCACTGCTCAAGCGAGCTGATTTCCCCGCTGCTTTCCATCAGGTCCTGGCGCTCAAAGTCCGCGTAGAATTCCTTCAGCGCTTCGATCCCTTCGCGGATGCAGTCTTTCGCATGTTCGTACTCTTCCTCGTCGATGGCGAGCGAGCCTTCGGCGCGGGTCAGCATCATGATCAGCTGTGGACGAAACTGTTGCAGCGACCAGGAAAGCTCATCTGTTTCGGCGTAGTCATCGACGAATTCGAAGACGCGGAGATTGCGTTCGGCGTCGCGGACAACCTTCTTGTATTCGTTCAGCTGGTAGAAGCAGATGTAGCGGTGATGATACTGGATGGCTTCCTGTTGGAGGCGGCTGATGTCATTGGAGCGGAGGAGAAAACCTTCTTCTTCGCCATCATTCTCCGCCTTGTATTTCTCGAACCGATCGAGATGAAAATCGAACCAGGATTCTGAGCCCATGGGACGCTTGCCGTCGGGCCGCCCGTTGGCATTCATCTGCAAAATTCCGAGGTCAAGTCGCATCTGGATTTTCTCCGAACCACGATCGCCGGTGAATTGTCTCACCGCCAACTGGCCGGGCTGGTAATCCCAATTTTCCAGCAAATCTGAGATGTCGAACTTCATTTTCGCGGCAATATGGTGGGCTGATTGGGTGAAGTCAATGCGGGGAAGTCCTCAATTCCTCACAGTACATCAGAGATTGGAACATTCAATAGACGGATAGTGTTTTCAAGACAGCTTTAACCTTGCCGACTTCGTGAGTGCGAAAGAGGTTGGTCTTCCCCAAGGATGCCAATACGGCGAAGAAGCCTTCCGCGGAACGCACCTCTTCACGGAAGAATTCAAAGGCGTGTGGCAGGGCATGACAAATGGGGTAGCCGAGTTTGCGCAGGCGAAAGCTATGCAGAAAAGTCTTCATCTGGTGGCGGATGCGCACGGCGCTGTCTTGCAGGTTCTCGTAGTAAAAGCCGAGTCCCGGATCGATGAAGATCTTCTCCACACCCGCCTTGTTGGCGGCTTCGATTTCACGCGTGAAGTAATCCTCGAGCATGGGGATTGGATCGTCCTCAAGTCGGTAATCTTTCACCGCGCGAACATTGTCGCCCTGCACGAAGCAGATGATCACGGCGGCGTCGTGTTCGGCGACGGCTTCGTACAGTTCTGGGCCCCGTTCAGTACCTGTGAGATTCAACACGCTGGCTCCCGCTTCGAGACAGACGCGGGCGACGTCGGGTTGGTATGATTCCACGGAGATGGGGACGCCGGCCTTGGCGAGTTCTTTGATGACTGGCAACAGTTTCTGATTCTGTGCTTCGGCATTCACGCGTTCGGTATTGGCCAGGGTGGACTCGGCGCCGAGATCGATGACCTGCGCGCCTTGCGCGTAAAGAATGAAGCCGCGTTCGATCGCGGCCTCTGGAGTCAGGCAAACGCTTTCTCGATACCAGGAACCAGGTGAGAGATTCACCACACCCATGATCGCGGGCGCGTGCTCCCAATCGAAATCCACGTCTCCCACTGCGAAATTTTTGATCGGGGCATTGACCGCGTCGGCGTGCTCAGTGAGCAGTCCGGCCAGATCTTCCAGCTGCAACATTCCGCGCAACGTAGCGATCGCGGCCGCGCACGGCAAACTGATTACTTTTTTGTCGGCAGAACGAGCGCTGGCGGCACAGACTCAGTGGTGACGCTTGACGAGTATCAGCAACACGACTCCATCTGGCTGGCCAACTTGGTGAAAAAGGGCGAGGTGCAGCCGATGGAATTGCTGCGTCTGGCGGTACGGCGGAAGGATCAGGTGAATCCGGTGCTGAATGCGGTCACGACATCGCTGACGGACTATGCGCAAAAGGAGATTCATTCGGGTTTGCCGGACGGCCCGTTCCGTGGTGTGCCATTTCTACTCAAGGACCAAGTTGACTTGGCTGGCATCCCGACCCGCCGGGCGAGCAAATTGCTCGCGGATTGCGTGCCGGAAGAAGACGCGATTTACGTCGCCCGCTTGCGGGCTGCGGGGATGGTCGTTTTCGGCAAGACGAACATGCCCGAACTGGGCCTGAGCGTGACCACCGAACCCGCCTTGACCGGGGTCACGCGTAATCCATGGAATCTGGAGTATTCCCCCGGTGGTTCCAGTGGTGGTAGCGCTTCAGCGGTGGCAGCGGGCATTTGTCCGGCGGCCAGTGCGGGTGATGGGGGAGGTTCGATTCGTATTCCTGCGGCCTGTTGCGGACTCTTTGGTTTGAAACCCTCGCGTGGACGCGTGCCTTATGGCCGGGCGCACGGCGAAGGCTGGGGCGGGCTTACCGTGAACCATTGCATGACGCGCAGCGTGAGGGATTCGGCGCGTTGTTGGATATCCTGGGCGGACCTGCCGTGGGTGATCCTTATTATCTCGACGCAGCTCCGGGGACGTTCTTCCGGAGTTTGCGGATGCGGCCGGGCAAGTTGCGTATCGGCGTGATCACCCAACCGCCTTCAGGAACGCCAGTGCAGTCGGAGTGTTTGGAGGCGATTGATGAAACGGTGAAGTTGTTGGAAGGGCTCGGTCACGAGATGGTCGAAACCCGCCATCCGGTTTCCGGCGACGAACTACGTGAAACGACGGGGCGGATCGTCCGAACGAAGATCTTTGAAGCAATCGAAGACATGGTCGAGGCGCGCGGCACTCCCTTGACAAAGGACGCTGTGGAAGCCGCCACCTGGGTGATTCACGAAGCCGGTGGCAAGACATCCGGTCGTGACTACGCTTCGGCGATCGATTCGATGCACAAGCTCGGGCGCCAGATGGGCGAGTTCATGTTGGACTACGATGTGCTGCTTTCGCCAACCTTGGCCGAGCCGCCGATCAAGTTGGGAGCCTTCAATCCGCAGACAATCGAAGGACGGGCTCTG
>JBMYQZ010000698.1:0-3183 GCA_049601855.1 Limisphaerales bacterium
GGCGAATCGTTCGCTTTCGAGAATGGAGGATTCAGTCGACGCGAACTCGCCGGCGCGGATCTCGGTGATCGCGGTTTTCTGAGATTCCACGCCGCCCACGGCCGTCGCAAGAGCAGGGTCAAACTCTGGCGTATAGTCATCCACGGCGTCGCCAACCAGGCGCAATTCGAGGCCAACGGAACGCCCTTCGAACCGGCCTACGATGACGACACCGGCATCGCCAGCTTCCTCCTCGAGAACTACCTCGGCGACCTCGAGATTCGTTGGCAAGCCTGACTCCCTTCACCTTGTCACCCCTTCACCTTGTCACCCCTTCACCTTGTCACTACGCTCAACGCATGGACGAACTCTTGAAACTCCTGCGCGACGACGCCTCCCTCACGCCCGCCCAACTCGCCCCGATGCTCCAGATGAGCGAGGACGACGTGACCACCAAGATCAAGGGACTGGAGGACGACAAGACCATCCTCGCCTATCATGCCGTCCTGAATGAGGAGAAACTCGGTGTTGACGATGTTCGCGCTGTGATTGAGGTGAAGATCACTCCGGAACGCGGCGGCGGCTTTGACCGCATCGCCCATCGCATCGCCAAGTATTCCGAGGTATCGACCTGCTACCTGATGTCCGGAGCTTACGATCTTCTCGTGGTCGTTGAAGGATCCGATTTGAAGAAGGTCGCCAGCTTCGTCTCAGAAAAACTTGCGACGATCGAAGGCGTTCTCTCCACCGCCACCCACTTCATGCTCAAGACCTACAAGCAGCAGGGCGTCCTCATGCACGGTGAAAAGAACGAGGAACGACTCGCCGTTTCGCCGTAAATCTATCGTCGCGGCAGCCAGGAGTATTCCGCGACCGAGCCACCTAGGACAGCCGACCGGCGGCTGAAAGCCCGTCGTTCTTCGGGGCTCTCGTTAAACACGTTTTCCAACAACAAGGTTTCATTCGGCACGCCCCCGAAAGCCACCGCCACATCCTCGTTGCTGGGCGCCATGCCACCTGGTGCGTTGTACAATCCACCGACCAACAGGTCGATATCACCATCGGCATCGATATCGCCCGAGTCCATGATGAACCATCTTCCCGAGTTACCGAATGGCAACTCCCAGCCGTGGAATCTGAAATCGCCCTGGTTCTCCAGAAACACCGTGCGCGGAGTCCGGATCACACCAAAGCCCGGCGTAAATGACACCACCGCCAGGTCTTGGTCTCCATCCCCGTCAAAATCCGCGACCTCCACGGAATAGGCACCCGGCATCTGGAGAAAATAGACCTCCTTCATCGGCGCGTTACCACGATAGATACGAACTCCGTGATACGGTCTCGGGCCCGCGTCATAGTCGAGATCCCCATTGACCGCTACCACCTCCACTTCTCCATCGCCGTCAAAGTCGGCCAACTCGAAATCGCAATGACCGAAGGCCGGGTGTTGATGGAACATCGGCTCGGGCGCAAAGCCACCCTTACCGTCGTTATACAGGTAGAACATCGACTCCATCGCCTGGGCCATCAGCACCGCGATATCGGGCAATCCATCCCCGTTGAGATCGCGCGCCTCCGCCTTCACTGCACCGGCTCGATGAAACAAAACGTGCTTCTGAAAGCCACCATCGGACATTCCTTCATGCCAGGCGAGTTCACCGCCAAAGAACCCGAAGGAACAAACGAGGATATCCAACCGACCATCCATATTCAGGTCTGCCGGCGAGATCCGCCCAGTGCGCGGCAATTCATCGAGGACGACTCTCGCTTCGCCAAACCCTTCCCCTTTGCGCGGCATGAAGATGACTTTTCCGATCGGCCCAAAATCCGGCGTCATTTTGCCGATGTCCGAGTAGTAGAGGCCGGAATCCGTCTCGAACATGGCCACCGGGATCGTGTTGGACCGCAACATGATATCATTGCGGGGCAAGTCACGTTGGATCATCAATCGCGACGGGACTTCCTGACCGACAAAGGTCCGGCCATCGCGCTTGGATATATGCACCATGGTCGCCGCCGGCGTTTGCCCGTCGGAAACTCGCAGACGCCGCAAGCGGAACCCCGCGGTGGTTGGAAAAACCACCGGTGCCCGGTTCGTGTCGTACAAGAAGCGGGGTGCGGACAATTGATAGTAGGCCGCGATGGCATTGAAATCATTGGGGTGCAGCGGTGCTTCGCTCCACGCCACACCCGCCGCCCGAGCCGCATTGAGTTTGTTGGATTTGTAAAAACCGTCGTAGATCCCGAGATAGGAAGCCATCCACGGCAACGCGTGTATCTCCCAGGAAACGCGATCAAGGACGTCGGGTGCGGGAACGATGTGGCAGGTGCTACAATACAGTTCGGCCAGCTTCTTCCCATGAGCTTTGGCATCCTCGGACAAGACACCCCGCGCCGCCTCCGCGCGCAACCCCATCGTCACCACCGCGCACAGCGCCAGCCAGATGGGGATGCGTCGGTTCATGGCAATCATCGGCGGTTGATCCACCGCCCGACGATTACAGCAGATTGGGGCCGGTCAAGGTCGTGGGATCACCACTGCCTTCGGGCGTTGGATTCTTCGGCTTGATCTTCACCGGTGCCGCCGCGGTCTTGTTCGACTTGGCGAAGTCTTCCGGCTTCAAGACCACCGTCTCACCCATATCACCGGCATCTTTGCCTTTATTGAAGTCGTCCGGCGTCAGGAGAATCGTCTCGCCCTGCTCATTCGGTTTCTGTGGCGTCGCATCCACGGTCCCACCGCCTTTTACGCCCAATTCCCGCGGCGTCAGCAAAACGGTCTCGCCTTTGCCTCCGGCAGGTGCCTGCGGCGTCACATTGGCGGTGGAGCCACCGGTGCCACCACCCAAAGGACCATCATCGTCAGTCTTCAAAGACCGTTGATGCTTCCGCAGGCAATGCACAAACAGCGCGAGCAGGATGAACGCACCCACGATGGATGTTCCCACCACACCGCTCTTGGCCCAGATCGCCCAACCGGAGCCGAACACGGCTGCAGCCAGCGAGATGAACATGAAGAAGTTGAACAGGAAACCACCGAAGCCTTTCAGCCTTTCTTCGCCCATCACCTTCTTGTTGTTGATCAACAGGAAGAAACTCAGGTAGGCGATTGGCAGCAACGTGATGCCGAACACCGAGGTCGGCACCACCAGATAAAACGCCGCTTCCTTCCAGATGAACGGCCCTGCCACGCCAACACCCGCG
>JBMYQZ010000699.1:0-3183 GCA_049601855.1 Limisphaerales bacterium
TGCGACCCGTTTCTGCAAAAGCCGAGAAAGGCCGCGGATCACAACACCTGGCCATGTGGGCCGAGTTGGCACTTCCCCGGATGGCCGGTATTGCCAAGCAGTGAAACGCCGGGAATTGTGTCTTCACACAAAACGCTTGCGACCCCCAACCGCCTTCCCTACAGTGCCGCTCCTTTCTGGCTGGCTGGATAGCTCAGTTGGTAGAGCAGCGGATTGAAAATCCGCGTGTCCCCAGTTCGATTCTGGGTCCAGCCACCACCTTTATTTTCCTTCCATGAGCCGCTTCGACATCAATCAGATTCGACGATTAGCCGCTTGCGACTTTTATGCCAGCCAGAAGTTTCTCGCCGCTCAGGGCTGCGGTCTTAGTGGAATCGGTTGCCCCAACAAGTTGAAATCCTGAACCGGAACGATCGAGGAAACTTGGAAAGAGCGGCTTTCCTTGTTCCAGCCCCTTTTTGATGCGCTCAGGGTGATTTTTGAGTCGTCGGGCACGTGAATCACGTAGTAGCCGTCCTGGTCGGTGAGAGTGAAGCGGTACTGGGCGCCGCGAGTGTTGCTGCCATAGCTGATGACGGCCTTCTCGACGGGTTTGCCGGCGGCGTTTGTGACCTGTCCGGCGAGCACGAATCCTTCCTTCAAAGTGAATTCGAATCTCCCGGCCTTGAGTCGGCTGGTTTCCGTCGCGTTGAGGGTCCAGGAGCGGCGGGCAAAGTTGCGATGGCTGATGGTCAGGCTGATGCCGTTGAGGTCGCGCGGCATCATGTTGAGTTTCCAGCGGCCGCTGTCGTCGGTGACCGCGTAGGCGCCGTAAATGGAGCTGCGTCCGCTGAAGGTGCTGGCGTTGTAGGGGTAAATGAACGCGCCCTCGATGGGCTGACCCTGATCGTCCTGCACCGTGCCGGCGATGGAACGGGCGGCTTGCAGGGGGACGCTCTGTTTGGCCGGAAAATTGCCGTTGCGGAAACCACGCGTGACCGGGAGGTACCCATCGGCCATGACGGTCCAAGAAATGCGGGTGGTTTGGCTTCCCCAATATTTGAAGATCGCTTCGCCATGCTGGTCGGTGAGCAGCATTTCAGTGACCACCCCGGCTCCTTTGGTGGTAACGCCCGGTTCGATCAAGGCGCCATCGATGGGCTTGCCCGTCTGCACATCGGTGACGGTGATCTTCATGTCGGTGAATTTGCGTTTCTGCGTAAAGGGAAGGTGCGGGGTGACTTTTCGTTTTGGATCGGTCATGGCTACGGTTGCTCCGATGAGAGAGTAAGCCGCGTAGGTCTGGTCGGAAATCAGATCCATGCTCTTCACGGCGATCGTCGGATGCGGATTGTGGAAGACCGTTTTCCACAGCCGGCGATAGCCCTGGTATTGGGACAGCGTCATATCGCGCCAAATGGCCTTGCCGTTGGGATCGCCAATCGACTCCGTATCGTAGCTGGGCAGGTAGTGCCAATCTCGGACGTGGTCGCCAAACACGATCGGGTATTCGTGTTGGGTTCCGCCTTCGTAGTTCAAGACGATGCGCGCAATGCGTTGGCCAGGGACGTAAGGCCAGCGCGAGTGATGGAGGAGATGCAGTTCCTCGAATCTTGCGTCGATGGGGATGTCGCTGACCTTCGTTGGAAAATGTCGGCCACGAATGGCGAGGTGCCTGCCGAAGAGCACGATCTGTCCGTGGAGTTGGAATGGCAGGCCGTCGAATTCCTTCCCGAGTGCTGGCAGCTTCGTGCCGGGGCCGTCGTAAGTCGGATCGTCTAGCCGGATGTTGTAGAATGGTTCCAGATCAATGATCCGACCCTTTGCTCCCACGGGCTCTCCAGCGGTAGCCGTGGAGCAAGCGAAAGCAACCAAAGTGAAAAGGAAGGAAAGTTTTTTCATGCACCTCGAAAGCGTTGACCGTACCTTAAGCGGGCGAGCTTCGGGAACAAGTCTGAACGCGACTTGAATCAGAGGGCGGGGTTGCGCGGGAATTTGACGTAGGGCAGGCGGGCGCCGCGATAGATCATGCGGTTGGCGCGGATGGCGTTGGGGGCGGGAAACAAGGTGGCGCCACTGGCGGCGACGATGTCGTCCTGATCAACGCCATCGCCGCTGACCCCGATGGCACCGACCAGAACGCCGTCGCGGTAAAGCGGCAGGCCGCCGGGGAAGACGGTGATGCCGTTGGGCAAATTGGGATTCGGGGTGGTGCGGGTTGCGATGGTGGCTCCGTTCAAGGGACTCGTGAAGGCGATGGAGCCACCCGGCGTGATGATGGAAACCATTTCCTGGATGCCGCGGAAGATGCCAGGTTGGGAGTTGATGATGCCGGGTGGGTAGAACTGTTGGGCCATGAATCCGACGGTGCGCGTGGAGAATGCCCGTGTGTTGCTGGAGAAGAATACGCAGGTGCGCGCCTTTTGCACGGCGACGTCCCAACTGAAACGCGTGGAGTCCGGCGAAGTGCCGAAGGTGCCGAGAACGACCGGGGCAACGCCGTCGGTTGCGGGATTGTTGACGACAGAGATGTAGGCCTGCATCTGGCGTCCGCGAGGCAGTCGGATTCCTGCGCGGGTGGTGCGTACTCGATTGGCGGCTGCCGTCAGGATGGCGGTGACTTCGGCGGCGGTAAGGCGTGCGGTCGCTCCCGGGAGCGCGACACCGGATGGGTCAGCGATGATGGGTTGGCGGACTTCGCCCAAGAGGCCTCCCAGAGTGGCGGTGGGATAACTGATGCCGTTGGCGGTGAACGGGCTGGTCACGACCGGAAAGGCGGGGACGGCAGCACCGACGCCGCCGAGCGGTGTCACTGCACCGAGACTCGTGCCTGAGGTGACATACGGCACGCGAATACCGTCGATGAAAACGTGGGAACCATGAATGGCGGGGGCTGGTTCGAAACCGACCTGCCCAGCCAGGGCCACGTCTTCGTCCGTGTCCGGGTTCAATACCGTGAATCGGGTGATATCCAAGGGGCCATCGCCGTCCCCGGCCACGCCCACGCCACCGATCAATGATCCGCCGCGATAGAGCGGCACGCCGCCCGCCGTTCCGGCCAATCCGCCGCTGGCAGGAATGGGCACGGCCGCGCCATTGACCCCACTCGCGCCGAGGGCGAGAACGAAGGTTGCCGGATCCTTGAAGCGATTGACGTCGCTGAAGGACAATTGGGAGAAGTTGACTCCGACCAGCGGGCCAGTC
>JBMYQZ010000700.1:0-3177 GCA_049601855.1 Limisphaerales bacterium
GGAGGTTCCGGCGCGTTTCGCGTTGGGATCGGTGTCGGTGTAGATATCACCGGTGCGATTGCCACCGGCGATGGCCTTGCCCACGGCTTCGTCGATCGCGTTGGCGGCGTCGTTGAGGCCGAAGCTGTAGCGCAGCATCATCGCGGTGGAGAGGATCTGCGCGATCGGGTTGGCCAGATTCTTGCCGGCGATGTCGGGCGCAGTGCCACCGGCCGGTTCGTAGAGGCCGAAGGTGATGTCGCCTTCCGTGTTGCCGAGGCTGGCGCTGGGGAGCATGCCGAGGGAACCGGCCAAGGCGGCGGCTTCATCGCTGAGGATATCGCCAAAGAGGTTTTCGCAGAGCACCACGTCGAATTGCGTCGGGTCGAGCATCAGCTGCATGGCGGCGTTGTCGACGAACATGTGCGTGAGTTCGACATCGGGGAATCCTTGGGCGACCTGTTCGACGACCTTGCGCCAGAGGATGCCATTCTCGAGGACGTTTGCCTTGTCGATGCTACAGAGTTTCTTGCGACGCAATTGCGCGGCGTGGAAGCCGGCTTCGGCGATGCGGACGATCTCCGGTTCGGTGTACACCATCGTGTCGATGGCACGCTCGACGCGGAAGATCTTGCGCGTCTTCTTCTTGTCGTCGGGATTGATGTTCTCCTTCTTCGCGATGACCTCGGTTGTCTTGGGCTGCCCGAAGTAGAGTCCGCCGGTCAACTCGCGGACGACGAGCATGTCGATGCCGTCGCCTTGGCGCTCGGGCTTGAGCGGGCAGGCGTGGGCGAGTTCATTAGGCAGACGGACGGGGCGGAGATTGGCGAACAGGCCGAATTCCTTGCGCAGCTGGAGCAGGGCGGCGCGTTCGGGGCGTTCTTCCTTCGGAATCGTCGGGTCGCGATCGGGCAGGCCGACAGAACCGAAGAGGATGGCGTCGGAATTCTTGCAGAGATCGAAGGTGTCATCCGGCAGCGCCTTGCCGGCGGCGTCGATGCCGGCCCAGCCGACAGGAGCTTCAGTGATTTCAAAGGTCGCGCCGGTCTTGCCCTCGACGGCACGCAGCACCTTGATCGCCTCGGTCATGACTTCGGGCCCAATGCCGTCGCCGGCCAAGGCCGCAATCTTGAAAGAATTCTCGCTCATGTGGGGGCGGACGATAGGGGGAAGGGCAGGGCGGGGGAAAGGGCTAATTTCTCGGGAATGGACCGGAGATTGACGATTGTTGATTTGCGATTGGTGAAGTGATCGCGATCACCCGGGCGGGTTTGTCGCGGGTCCTTCAAAAATCCCAAATCTCCGGCCATCGATCGCCAATCGATTCCTCATTTGTTCGCCCCGCGGCCGGCATCCACGACGAGGAGTTGTCCTTGGTTGCGCACGTAGATCGCGCCATTGGCCAGGACGGGTGGGGTCCAGATGTCTTTGCCGGCCGTGGCTTGGACGCGGGAGAGTTCCTTGAATTGCCATGGGCTGGCTTCCACGACGGCAAGCAGGCCGCTGTCGGCCAGGACGATCAGCTTGTCGCCGGCGGCGGTGAGGGAGCCGGCACCGTAGAGTTTGCTGCGCCATTTGACCGCGCCGTTCGCGATGTCCATGCAGCAAAGTTCTTTCTCGTCGAAGCCGTAGAGGTGGCTGCCAATCAAGACGCATGAGGTGTGCTTGTTGCGCATGTAGCGATTGGACCAGATGGCGCGGGAGTAGTTGTTGCCGAAGCGAATCAGAGCGCCGCCAGATCCATAGCCGGATGAGACGAACACCTTGTCTTCCCAGATGATCGGGCTGGCGGCGTTGACGTCGTCGGTGGTTTTCCAATTCTGTCGCCAGACCGGCCGACCATTGGAGAGCAGTCGTCCGGTGATGGCCTGTCCGCTGAAAACGGCGAACCCGTCATACGTTCCAAGTTTGAAAGGTACGGGGGAGGCATAACCAGGGCGGTCATTGCCATTGGCCCAGACCAGATTTCCGTTGAGCCGGTTGAGCGCGATCACGGAGCGGCCTTTTTCGTTGCCGGTCTCGGTGATGATCAGATTCCCGACGACGAGCGGTGAACCGGTGAATCCCCAAGCGGGATAGTTGCCGCCAAAGTTGGAAACGAGATTCTTGCTCCACACCAACTGGCCGGTGTCGAAGTTCAGGCAGAGCAGGTGGCCGAGTTTGCTGAGGGTGTAGACGTTGTCGCCGGCGACGGTGGGCGTAGCCCGCGGGCCAGGCCGGTTGCTGAGGTCGCCGGCTGCGCACGGGTAGGTATAACTCCAGGCGAGTTTGCCATTGGCTTCGTTGAAGGCCATGACGTGATCGGTGTCCTTGAGATTGCCGAGCGT
Source organism: Limisphaerales bacterium (assembly GCA_049601855.1). Taxonomy (GTDB): domain Bacteria; phylum Verrucomicrobiota; class Verrucomicrobiia; order Limisphaerales; family JAYPXF01. Next base: position 2,307 of record JBMYQZ010000700.1, read on the forward strand.
GAACACCTTGCCGAAGCTCACGGCCACTGAGGAAAAACCGATCCCGACGTTAACCTTCCAGAGCAGCTTCGGTTTGCGAATGTTCCACTCCCAATAGAAATCCTTTTCCTGCGAGATGCCGTTGTAATTCGGGCCGCGGAAGTTGGGCCAGTCTTCGGCTGTGGCTGCGGACGCGGCCAAGAGGAGGATGACGGGGAGGATGAGAGCGGGGGATTTGCCGTCCTTCATGAGCCCAAATTAGGCGGCTCCCGTGGCCCCGTCAAACAGTCTCCCATGGGCGAAAACCACCACATTATCTCGCCTGCAAAAACCCGTTGCCCTTTCGAAATGTTGCGCTAATACTCCGCGCTCAATTTAACCATTAACAAAACCCATATGAGCGACAAATACGTCCCCCTGATTAGCTCCGGCACTGCCGGCCCCCTCGGAGTTCTCCATCTTCCCCGCCTCTGGCAAAAGGTTTCCCTCGAAGCTGCCGGCAAGCTCGCCGACGGTTATCCGGGAATCGGCGCCGGTTACGACTCCATGGTGCTCGACGCCCTCGGGGTCGACCACGAGGCCTGCAAGAAGCACGTTGCTGAGGCCAAACCGAACTACCCCGCTTTCGAGAAGTGGATCCGCGAACAAGCCGGCTCCAAGATCAACAAGCAGAACATCCACAAGCTGAACGTTTCCATCTTGGGTTACATCCACGACGACGAGACCCGCAAGGGCATTCTCTCCGCCTCCGGCATCGACGACGAAACCACCGTCTGTCCGGACGCCGTCAACCTGAACAACCTCGACGACTGGCTGGAATTCCACGCCGCCGAGATCGCCTGATTGCAGGTAATCCTTTCAAAACCGCGGCCTACGGGTCGCGGTTTTTTTG
>JBMYQZ010000701.1:0-3176 GCA_049601855.1 Limisphaerales bacterium
AGAAGGAGCCGTTGATGGAGTGATGAACTGTGGCTTCACGCAGGGGTTTCGAATCCTTGCCGAGCAGCGCAGGAAGAATGCTGACGCTGTCCTCTCCGGCATCGTTCGGCTTCTTATTGCCGAGAATGTCGGCGGCCGTCGCGAAGAGATCGGTCTGACAGACGGTCTGGTCGCTGCTGGAACCGGCCTTCACTCTCGCCGGCCAGCGGACGATGAAGGGAACACGGTGACCGCCTTCGTAGATGTCTGCCTTGTGTCCCCGATACACGTCGCTCGGGAAGTGTCCCTTGGCGGCGAGTTCGGCGAACTTGGCCTGCGGTGAGCAGCCATTGTCGGTCGTGAAAACCAGCATTGTGTTTTCAGCCACCCCGGCGGCATCGAGGGCGCCCATCACCTGGCCGACTGTCCAGTCGACCTGCATCACGAAATCGCCGTAAACGTTGATCCCGCTTTTCCCTTCGAATTGTTTGGTCGGGGAGATCGGCGTGTGCGGTGCATTGAGCGGGAAGTAGACGAAGAACGGTTTGCCTTTCTTGGCGTTGCCCGCGTGGTCCCAGATGAACTTGACCGTTTCCTTCGTGATTTCCGGCAGCACGTCGACGTCTTCAAAACCCACATCGGCCGGACCGGGCCGGTGAAAGGCCTTGGTGACGATCTTGGTCACCAACGGTTGATCGTTGCGGATGTAGACGTAGGGCGGCATGTCGAGCGAAGCGCTGATGCCAAAGAAGTAATCGAAGCCGACGCTGGTCGGGCCTTGTTGAACCGGCTTTGAGTAATCGACGTTGTAGGCATCCTTGTAATTGCGGTCGTAGGTCATGCCGTCATCAGCGATGCCACCGCCCTTGAGCGACCAGTTCATGCCGAGATGCCACTTGCCGATCGCGGCAGTTTTGTAGCCGTTGTTCTGCAGAAAGTTGCCGACCGTCATCCGGTCCTTCTCAATCAATCGCTGCGACCAACCCCAACAGACGCCGGTCTTCAACCGCGAACGCCAATTGTAACGACCGGTCAGAATCGCATAGCGCGTCGGTGTGCAGACCGATGAGCTGGAATGGGCGTCCGTAAAGACCATTCCCTCGGCTGCCAACTTGTCCAGATTCGGCGTGGCGATCTGGCAGCGTTTGCTGAGCGTCATCACGTCGCCGATTCCCATGTCGTCGGCGAGGATGTAAACAATGTTCGGTTTGGCCGCGGGCGTGGTCGCAATGGCACCGATCAGGGCAAGAAACGTAAGACAGCGTGCAATCATGTAAGAGCCGCTTGGTATTCCACGCAGATCATCGATTCAAGCCGAGAATGTCAAATACCGATGAAAGAGCGGCCCTGAATCATTCGATTGATGCCCGGCATGAACAGGATTGATTGATTTACGGATTTGAAATCCGGCCGGGCTCCGTCATGGTGTCGGTTATGGACGAGGTTGCTGATCTCGATGAGATGTTGGATTGCCATGAAGCCGATGGTCGCAAAGCCGTCGAGCCGTGCAGTATCGTGATTTTTGGTGCCAGCGGTGATCTCACCGCGCGCAAATTGATTCCCGCCCTTTATCACCTTCATGTCGACGGAGCCTTGCCCGATCCGTTTCGGATCATCGGTTTTGCCCGCCGGGAAAAGACCGATGAGAGCTGGCGCAAGGAGTTGAAAGACGGGATGGCGAAATTCTCCCGGACGAAGATTGATCCGAAGCAATGGGAGGAATTTGCGGCCAAGGTTTCCTACTGCCGGGGAGATCTGAATGATCCGGAAGCCTACGCGCGGTTGGAAAAACAGCTGAGTGATTTCGGTGAATCGGAGTTGCGCAACAAGCTGCTGTTCTATCTTGCGATTTCTCCCAGCCAGTTCGGCACGGTCGCCGAGCAGCTCAGCGAGGCGAACCTCCTCAAACGCGACGAGGTCGAGGGTGAGTGGCAGCGTTTGGTGGTGGAGAAACCATTCGGCATCGATCTGCCCAGTGCGGAGACACTCAACCACGAGCTGATCCAGTATGCGCACGAAAAACAGATCTACCGGATCGACCATTATCTCGGCAAAGAGACCGTGCAGAACATTTTGATGTTCCGTTTCTCCAACGCGATTTTCGAACAGCTGTGGAACCGCCAATCGGTGGATCACGTGCAGATCACCGTTTCCGAGAAGCTCGGCGTCGGTTCGCGCGGTGGCTATTACGAGGAATCCGGAGCCATGCGCGACATGGTGCAGAACCACCTGTTGCAGGTCCTTTCGCTCATGGCGATGGAGCCGCCGGTTTCACTGGAGGCCGAGTCCATTCGTGACGAGAAGGTGAAGCTGCTCAAGTCGATCCGACCGATCACTGAGAAGGAAGCGCCCAATCAGGTTGTTCGCGGGCAGTATTTCGCGGGCGAGATCGATGGGGATTTACGACCGGGGTATCGACAGGAGGAGAAGGTTGCTTCCGATTCGAACACCGAGACCTTTGTGGCCTTGAAGCTGTTCATCGATACCTGGCGCTGGTCGGGCGTTCCTTTTTTTCTGCGGACGGGCAAGCACCTGCCGCTCAGTGCCAGCGAGGTGCGCGTTCAATTCCGGCCGACCCCGAACGTATTGTTTGCCGCCAAGAGCAACAACGGACTGGATCCCAACTCGATCACTCTCCGGCTCCAACCTAACGAAGGAATTTACCTGCGTTTCAACGGCAAAGTTCCTGGTACGAGCACGCGAGTTCAACCGGTACGAATGCATTTCAGCTACGATACCGAGTTCGGAGCGTATACACCGGAGGCCTACGAACGTCTCCTGCTGGAAGCCATTGCCGGTGACGCCACGCTGTTCATCCGTCGTGATGAAGTGGAAACCGCCTGGAAGATCGTCGACCCGATTCGGGCAGGATGGGGGGACACGAAACTCACCAATCGTGAGTTCTATTCCGCGGGAACCTGGGGCCCGGTGGCCGCTGACGACCTGCTCGCGCAGACCGGGCATGTCTGGCGCAATCCCACCCCGGTGAAGTAAGGCTCGTGCTGAGGAGACCGTAGGGCGGACATTCTTGTCAGTCTTCTCCCACTGGTCGGTCAGACGAGATTCGAAACCACGTCAAAGACGACGGACCGGAATGTCCGTCCTACGCGTTCATTGTGGCAGCAGGGGTTTCAAAGGGCATTCCTCGCAGTTTGAATTCCGCGTCTTGCAGAAATCCTTTCCGATCACCACCAACT
>JBMYQZ010000702.1:0-3168 GCA_049601855.1 Limisphaerales bacterium
TGTGGGAAAAACTCAAGGAGATCTTCCAGGGCGATCAACAACCCGAACACCTCCGTCGTGGCGCCCTCGGTGAAAGATCCGCCAAGAAGCACCTGAAGAAACAAGGCCTCAAATTCCTCACCGCCAACTTCGCGGACAAGAACGGCGAGATCGACCTCATCTTTCGCGATTCCGAAACCCTCATTTTCGTCGAGGTCAAGACCCGCACCTACGAAACCTTTTCCCGCCCCGCCGACGCCGTTGACCGTGACAAACAACGACGCCTCTTCAAGACCGCCAACGCCTACCTCCGCAAGATCAATTACCCCGAGATCTACCACCGTTACGACATCGTCGAGGTCATCCTCACCGACGGCAAAGTCACGGAGGTCCGCCACCTCCCCAACGCCTTTCAGCCTGACTGATGATCCCAACCCCATCAGCAACTCCTTCCGCTTCTACCAAAAGTCCGCAGATTACACGCTTCGCGTCGTCCTCGCTGGAAGGCTCTAGCGAGTCGGGCTGCACGACTTCGCGCGATTGGCACGATGTGGAACGAATGGTCAACATGATCAACCGCGCCCCCTCCGACGTAGGAACCACGAAGTCGCAGCAGCAGCTCGTCAGCTCGATTCCATCGGGAGCTGCAATTCGAAAAGGGTTTCCTGGTCGGTCGAGGATTCGAGGTGAATGTGACCGCCATGAGCCTCAATAATTTCCTGAACGATGTTGAGGCCCAGACCGTGGCCTCCGTTGGCGCCCTTGCAAAAGCGACCGAACAACTCTTCCTGTAGCGATTCCTCGATTACCGGACCGGAATTGGCGATCTGAACTTCCACGTGTCGGTTGTTGGCGGCGGCAGAGACACAAACAAAGCCGCCCTCGCAATTGTACTCCACCGCATTGCGCAACAGGTTGTGCAGAGCCTGGGTCAACATCACGGAATCAGCCGAGACCCGTTGCTGGAGATCGCGGATAGCTCGACGACCTACCGTCGGCGTTACTTTTCGGAACCAGATCCCGCCTCCGTGCTGGAGTTGTTGTTGATTGATGAAACGAATCCGCGCTCCGTGGGCTTTCAATTGAACGAGATGGCAGAGCATGTCCGAGCCTTTCCCGCGCAGGGAACGGTAAACGAACCGCTGCACGAAAACGTGCTCCTAGGCGAACTGCGCGAGCAACTCGGGCGGGCAGAATACCGTCGATTGGTCGGTGCCTTTGAGGGACAAATGAGAGGGATAGTGAACGACTACTTCGATTCGCTCACCGACAAGTTCGCGAGCCTTTCCGATGCGCTCACCCAGCGATATATCAACCTGACTCCGCCGAAAGCAACCGTGGGATGAAGTACCTGTTGTATCACATTTCGCATCGGACGATCTACGACTACGCATCTCCGGTCTCGGTATCGCACCACCTCGTGAGACTCCGTCCGCGGACCTCGGCGAACCAGCGGTGCCAGCGTCATGAGGTAACGATCAACCCGGAAAGTGCGGCCACTTCCTTGCGCCGGGATTACTTCGGCAACGATCACCAGTTTGTCACCATCGAAGGCGCGCACGAGAAACTCGAGGTCATCGCGGAGAGCGAAGTCGCGGTGGCTCTGGCGTTCATTCCGGACGCTGCCGAAACACCGCCGTGGCAGGTCGCAAGGGGTATGGCTCTCTCCGATCATTCGCTGGCCAGCCAGACGGCACGGGAATTCGTCTTCGAATCCCCACGCATCCGGATCACGGAGGAAATTCGAGAATACGCCACCGAGTCATTCCCGAAAGGACGCCCCTTGATGGAAGCCGCGCTCGAGTTGACTAGGCGAATCCATCAGGACTTCGAATTCGATCCGACCGCGACCGATGTGACCACACCATTGGACGTCGTCTTCGCTAAGCGCAAGGGCGTGTGCCAAGACTTCTCGCACTTCGAAATCGCCTGCCTGCGCTCGCTGGGAATTCCCGCGCGTTACGTCAGTGGCTATCTGGAAACGGATCCACCGCCCGGTCAGGTGAAGCTTGTTGGCTCCGATGCCTCGCATGCGTGGACATCTTTCTATTGCCCTGGGATCGGTTGGATCGACGTCGATCCTACCAACAACTGCATTCCGTCCATGCGTCACATCACCGTCGCTTACGGTCGCGACTACGGCGATGTCGCACCCTTGCGCGGTGTCATCGTCGGCAGCGGCGAACACATTCTGACGGTCGGTGTGGACGTAATACCGAAGGGACCGATCGACCTGCAATAGACTCATGACCGAGGCCAACGGTGCGATCGTACGAATCCGGACCATGAGATGCCCCTGCCCCGGCCAGCGCCAGCGGTTGAAGCCGCTGATCGCCGACACGGGGTTGTCTTCTACCGTGAGTTTGTTGACGGAGCCACTCTCTCCGACTGTTCTCGCTGATGCGGAAGCGCATCAGCAAATGGTCGATCAATTCGACACGTCGGGAAATCAGCAATGATTAGCGGAACGTCCGTTGTTGCCAGGGCACATTTTCAACCGACTCGCCAGCAGCGACCAGTTCTACTTCTTTCGCCGCGTCTTTCATTGTCGTTGCGAGCAAGGTGTAGGTTTCGACCCAGGCAGCCTTGACCTCTTCGGTGAAACCGTCTTCGAGACCTTTCTCGAGCGTCCACAAGAGGGCAGCGGCAACGGTATCATAGTGTTCGTCCTTTACACCGTATCCGGCGTGGCGCTTGCCCATGTCCTGAACGGCTCCGACGATGGACTCCAGATTGCTCAGCCCCTTTACGGCGACTCCGATCATGGTCATGAGCTTCTTCCCCTGTTCCTTGATGTCGGTCTTGAACATCGGGCGCAGGGAGGGGCCGAGTTCGAAAAGCCGGCCGTAGAAGAGTTCGGCGGCGGTGGCGGAGATGGGCACGACCTTGGCCCAGCTGTCTTGGACGAGTTTGATTTGTTCTTCGGTCATAGTGGTTCCTTTCGATGGTTAAGGTTTGGTGCTGAAATGGATCATATACTTGGTGGCGGCAGCTACCTGTTCGTCAGTGAGTTCGTCGTTTCCGCCGCGGGGTGGCATGCCGGCTTCGGACTTTCCTTCAAAGCCGTTGATGGCGCTGTCGATGAGGGCGGATTCGCCTTTGGTGATTCTCTGCGTCCAGGCCTCGTAGTCCATGAAGCAGGGTGATTCGGCCTTGCCGATGCCGTGGCAGTTTTCGCAGTTCTCCAGC
>JBMYQZ010000703.1:0-3161 GCA_049601855.1 Limisphaerales bacterium
CCGTAAACCATTGCAAACACGGGATTTATGCATTGTGGAAAACTTGACGGGGAATAACTTTGGATTGGCACGATTCTGTTTGGGAATAAAGCCACGCTGAGGGCACAAAAAAACCGCCCGTTTGGGCGGTTGTGATCGTGAAATCGAAGTTCGATTACTTCTTTTTCTTGCCTGCGGCGTCTTTGGCTTCCTGTTTCTTGCGCTTCAGGTAGTTGATTCGGCGGCGGCGTTTTTCGACTTTGTTGTGTTGTTGTCCCATTACGTTTTTTCTAAGCTCGGTTATCGTTTTTCAACAGAAATGGCTGGGAATATGAAGATTTGGCGCGGGCTGTTCAATATCATTTTGGCGGCGACGTTGGTAAGTTTGAGCGGAGGCTGCAAGAGTAGCCTGAAAAGCAGGCTCAAGCCGGAGAACATCAGTACGCTTGAGTGCTATCTCGAGACGCATGAAGGCCTCGGCGAGCGGTCCAAAGAGGTCACCGTCGGGCGGACCAACCCGATACGCTTCCTCATTGAGGCCGGCCCCGTTCTCCGTGAGAACAACGTTCTTAGGGCGGAATTGTGGGATACCAAGGATGGCGGGGTCGCGATTCGCTGCCAATTGGATCGCTGGGGCCGAGCTAATCTTCGGAATCTGTCGGTGATGCATCGCGGTAAGCGAATTGCCGTGTATTCGCATTTTCCTGAGGGGCGATGGTTGGACGCGATTCCGATTGATAACTCGATCGCCGAAGGAGTGTTGATCATTTATCCGGATGCGACCGAGGCGGAGGCCGAACGAATTGTGTCCGGCTTGAACACGCTGGCGGAGGCATTGGAGGAAGATCGCGACGCCGACGATCTATGATTCGATTCCCGAGGCGAATCACGTTCCTGGGCGCTTGGCTGTTGGCGGCGATCGTCTCGCCGGCGCAGTCGTTCTATCTCCCGACGCCCAATCGCGACATCTTCAAGACCGGAGCTGAGACGCGATTCTATGCTCCCACACCGGGCAAGGATTGGGTGAGCGGCACTTATGGTTGCGTGCGCTCGCAGGGACTGCAGTTTCACGAAGGAATCGACATTCTGAGGGTCAACACCGATCGACGCGGTGAGCCGATCGACGAGGTGAAGGCGGCGGCGACCGGGACGGTCGCCTACGTGAACGGAGCGGCCGGGAAATCGAACTACGGAAAATATGTCATTCTTCGCCATCGCGTGGAGGGCGTCTCGGTCTACACCCTCTATGCGCATTTGAAATCCGTGGTGACGGGAATGAAGCGGGGAACGCTCGTGAAGGCGGGGCAAACCATCGCTGTGATGGGACGAACGGCCAACACCCGCACCGCCATTGCACGCTATCGGGCGCACCTGCATTTCGAAATCGCCCTGGTCCTCAATGACCGCTTTGATCGTTGGTACAAGACGGCTTACAAGGGCGGCGTGAATGAGCATGGCATCTGGAATGGCCGTAATCTGTTGGGCCTCGATCCCACGGCGATCATGCGCGAACAGCAGAACAAGGGGCAGCGCTTCAGTTTGCTCAATTACATTCGCTATCGGCCGGAGATGTTCCGGGTTTTGGTGCCCAAGAAGGATTTTTTCTACGCTCGCTTCTATCGGCCTTTAATGCGCCGCAATCCGGTCGCGGAGAAGAATGGGATCGATGGCTACGAGATCATCTTCGACTACGCCGGCATCCCGTGTCAGCTGATCCCGCGATCGAAGTCGGAGGTGAAGTTTTCGTCGGATCCGACGCTGCTCTCAGTGGATGACGCCTTGGCGCGTGAGAAACGCTGTCGGAAGCTGCTCTATTTCAAGAACGGCAAGTGGGGATTGACGCGATCAGGTAGTCAGATGATCGAAATCCTTACCTACGGCTCGTGAGATGCACAGGCTAGCCCTGCCCAATCCAGAGCATCAGCATGGGAATCAGGATGCCGCCTCCCAAGGTCGCCCAAAGCGCCCATTTCGGTCGGATGGTCTTGAAAGCCAGAAAAACCCCCAAGCCGATCGTCGCGGTACCGGCAAGTGACATCAGGATCACCAAGAATTGAAACGCCTTCGGGTTCGACGGCTTGTTGAACTCGTTTTCGCCCGGATAGATCTGGTCTACGTGGACGGTGCGGGCTTTTTGTAGGAAAGAAGTGGCCTCACTTGGTGCCTTCAACCGCTCGGTGTTCACCGTCTGGTACCAGCCAGTGAGAATGTAGAAGAGCAGCATCGGTGTGAAAAAACAGCCGAGGTACAGGTGCGTTTTGCGGATCCACTTCATCATGGCAGGTGCAGGATGCTGTTCCGGATGGCTTCAGTCGATGATCGGAATGAAGATTTTGTCTCTTGGTTTGATGCGATCGACGTTCAGCCGAGGATTGGCTTCTTTGATCATCGAGATCGATACCCGGGCCTTGCGATTGGTGCGCTTGAGCTCGGAGTTATAGGCCCGAATGATCGCGATCACCGTACTGCCGCTCTCGACGATGTGGTAGACGCCTCTCGTCTCATCGTGTTGGGAGAGTTTGCGAGATTGGGAATCGAGCTCCGGCATGGAGTCATTGCTGCCAAGCTCCGTAACTTTGTCGTCTCGCTGGGTCGCACAACCGAGGAGGGTTGCCGAGCAGGTGATCGTAGCGAAGAGGTGTCCGAAATTTCGCGGCATCCGGAGCCGATCAGTCGATGATAGGAATCAGGAGCTTTTGTCCGACCCGGATGCGATCCAAGTTGACGGTCGGATTGGCTTGCCGGATTCGCTGGAGAGAGATCGAAGGTTTGCGCCCCTCCTGCTTCAACGCGCCGTTGTAGGCGAGCAAGATGTCCATCACCGTTTCGCCCTTTTTGATCACGTGTTCGACGATGTTTGGCTCGCGGGCGGGACGTCCACCGCTGTGGCTGCTCGAATTCTGGGTGATGACTATGGGGGGACGGCTGGAGTTTTCTAAGATGATCTTCTTCAAGTCTGCGAGTTTCCGGGCGACTTGAGCCTGATCGGCCTTGCGGGCCTTTTCCACGGCGCGGACCGATTTTTCCAAGGCATCAACGGCGCCCTGATCAGCGAAGCCCTTGAGCGCGCGTTCGTAGGATTCGACGATCTTTTTCATGGCCGAGTTCTGATTCTTCACCTGCTGAGATAGATTGTTCAGGCTGGTGGTCAGCGAGGTGTTGAGCGCCTTCATGTCCTCCAC
>JBMYQZ010000704.1:0-3159 GCA_049601855.1 Limisphaerales bacterium
GTCACTGGAACCAACTCTGGAACTGACAATCACCACCCACCTGCAATCGCACCCGGTAGAATTCCCGCATAACAATTGACGAACTCGTCGGTGTGTGACGTCCTACTCACCCATGTTCCGTTGTCTATTGTCTTTGCTCTGCTGTGGTCTCGTAGTCTCGTCCGTTTCGGCTGCTGAACCGGAGGTGACTTCCGAGGAAATGCCGCGCTTCCCCGCCTACGAACCGGCGGATGCATTGAAGACTTTCAAGGTCAAGGAGGGTTACCACCTCGAACTCGCCGCACACGAACCCCTGGTCATCGATCCCATCACGATGTGCTTCGACGAACAGGGCCGATTGTTCGTGGTGGAGATGGTCGATTACTCGGAACGCCGGGAGGAGAATCCACATCTCGGGCGCATTCGGATGCTCACGGACACGGACGGCGATGGGAAGTTCGACAAGGCCAGTGTCTACGCCGACAACCTGCCATGGCCGACCGCGGTGATTTGCTACAACGGCGGGATCTTCGTTGGGGCCACGCCGAATATCTGGTGGTGTCGTGACAACGACAACGACGGTCAAGCCGATGAGCGCAAGATCGCGGTGACCGGTTTTGCCGGTGGCCAGACGCGCCTGAACGTACAGGGGCTGTTCAACTCCTTTCAGTGGGGGCTCGACAATCGGATTCACGGGGCGTTCAGCAGTATGGGCGGAAAGAATGTTCGCCGCCCCGGCGCCCCCGAGGACGAAGGGATCAACGGCCGCTACACCGATTTCAGTTTCGATCCCCGCACGATGGAGATCCGACTTGAGAACGGCGGCGGGCAATACGGCATGAGCTTTGATTCGCAGGGCCGCAAGTTTATGTGCAGCAATTCCCGCCATGCGATGCACTCGGTCTATGATCGACGATACGCCGGAGGCAATCGTCACTTCGCCATGCCAAGTGGCCGCCTTGGAATCGCCAAGGAAGGCAATGCGGCCGAAGTGTTTCGCTTGAGCGCGGATGAACCCTGGCGGGTGATCCGCACGCGTTGGCGCATCAGCGGCGTGGTTCGTGGGGCGGTTGAGGGTGGCGGACGGGTGTCCGGCTACTTCACCGGGGCGACGGGCGTGACGGTGCAGAAGGGCGCCGCCTACGGTTCGGGTTTCATGGACAATCTTTTTGTCGGTGATGCGGGTGGCAATCTCGTGCACCGCAAGATCGTGGAAGAGAACGGTGTCGATCTGATCGCCCGCCGTCCGGACGATGAGCAGAACTACGAGTTCATCGCCTCGACTGACAACTGGTTCCGCCCCGTCCATTTCCAGAACGGCCCCGACGGCTGCCTCTACATCGCGGACATGTATCGCGAGACGATCGAACATCCGTGGTCGATTCCCGAGGAGATCAAGAAACACCTGGATCTCAACAGTGGCAACGATCGCGGACGCGTTTATCGGATTGCTCCCGACGGCTACAAGTATGCGGGCAAGGTGAATCTGGCCGCGAAGTCGGATCGTGAACTGGTGGCGTTGCTTGATCATCCCAACGGTTGGCAACGCGAGACGGCGTCGCGACTGTTGTTTACGCGCAAGGCGAAGACCGGAGTGATCATCCGGGCATTGAATGCGAAGACGGCACTCGGACGAATTCATGCACTTCATCTCGCGGCGGCACTAGAGTATCTGAAACCGGCGCATGTAAAATCGGCGCTGAAAGACAAGGATGCGCGCGTTCGGGAGCATGCGGTGGCCTTGGCCGAACAACTGGGCTTGGCCGCCGAACTGCCGGCGCTGGTGTCCGATGATGCGGTTCGTGTCCGTTTTCAACTGGCCCTTTCGCTGGGGCAATTGGATGCGCCGAACGAGGCTGAGGTACTGGCGGAATTGCTGCGTCGCGATTACTCCGATCGCTGGGTGCGCGCAGCCTGTTTGAATTCCCTCACGAAGGAGGTAGCAGCGGTTTTTGTGGAACTGGCGGCGGACAAGGGTTTTCGAAGCCAAAGTGCGGACCGGGCACTGCTCAGTGAAATCGCGCGAATCATCGGAGCCCGAGGGATGAAAGGGGAGATTCAGCAGGTCTTGGCGGTGGCCGATAACGAATGGTTGTCAGCTGACATGATGAGCTATCTGCCGGCACTGAATGAAGGCTTACGCGCGCGCCGCAAGACAGTGTTGGACTTCACCAAGGGCACCTCCTTTCAATCCCGCTTTGATCAGCTACCGGGTCTGGTGGGCAAAGGCGAAGCAGATGCCGGTTCGTTGATTCGCGTCGCCTCAATCGGTGGCTACAAGTTTATTGGGAAGGAATTGCTGGATGTTCTTCGGCGGGGTTCGGCCCCTAACAAGCGCGCGGCTCTGGATGCGCTCCTGGCGATGCCGGACTCCGCGGTGTTCGGAGCGGTCATTGAGGCGTGGAAGCATTTGGATGTTTCGCTCAGGAAAGCTGCCGTGGCGGGTTTTCTACGGAATCGCACGCGAACGAAGGCGCTGTTGGGGGAAGTGCAGTCCGGGATGATTAGACCTTCAATGCTGGATGCCCGGCAGGTGCAGTCGCTCCGGGGGAATCGGGACAGCGCGACCCGGGCGTTGGCAATCAAGGTGTTTGGCGCCGAGAAAAAAGCGGACTACGGCGCCTTGATGTCGCAATTCAAACCTTCCTTGACGGCCAAGGGCAACGCAGCGAAGGGACGTGAGATCTATCAGCAACGATGCGCGACCTGCCATCGTGCCAACGGGGAAGGCTACCAGCTTGGGCCCGACATGGTGACAGTGAAGACCAAGGGGCGTGAGAGTCTGCTGATGAATATTGTCAACCCGAATGCCGAGCTGGCCGCGCAGTTCATGGCCTTTGAGATCGAGACCAGGGACGACGAGAGCTACACCGCCTTGATCGGGAACGAAACGACCACTCACCTGACCATCAAGATGGCCAGCGGGGTGCAGCAGACCTTCGTCCGCTCGGACATCCTGGGCATGAAGAGCAGCGGCAAATCACTGATGCCTGAGGAGTTACACAAGGATTTGACGGTGCAGCAAATGGCCGACCTCCTGACCTTCATCGAGCAATCCAATTGATTATGATTCGAGTTCTACTTCTTGTTCTTTTCGCTGCTTCGGCAGCGGCCGCTCCGCAGACTGCCAAGGTGCCTGCAGCGAAAGCGTTTACGGAATACGTTTGGTATCGCGCGTGG
>JBMYQZ010000705.1:0-3133 GCA_049601855.1 Limisphaerales bacterium
GCCGCCGCGGCATCCATGACGCAGTCGATCGTGGCGCGCTCGAAGGATGGTTGGGAGTGGGAGAAGGTCAGCGTGATCGGTGCCCCGAATTATTGGCTTTGGCGGATCACTTGGCATCAGAAGAAGGCGTACGGCGTGGCTTACGCGACGGGGCCGGCCGTGAATGCGTCAGGTGATCATCACTCCATGTTGTTTTCGAGTCGGAACGGATCGGAGTTTGAGGTGATGATTCCCGATTTTCGCGCGAGTCGTTCGCCGCGTCCGACGGAAGCGACGCTGCGTTTTGACAAGGCCGGGAATATGATCTGTCTGCATCGACGGGATGGAGAGAAACCGACGGCGTTGCTGGGTTTTAGTCCTCCGCCCTACGTGGATTTCGATTGGCGTGATCTCGGTGCGTATTTGGGTGGACCGAATTTTATTCAGCTTCCGTCGGGCCAGTGGGTGGCTTGTGGTCGCATGAAGAACGTGGGACCGAAGAAGGAAACCAAGACGGTTCTCTGCCAACTTTATCTCGATGCCGGAACACTGGAGCCTTTGCTGGTTTTACCAAGTGGCGGAGATTCGAGTTATCCCGGTTTGCAGTGGCATCAAGGCAAGTTGTGGGTCAGCTATTACTCCTCGCATGAAAGCAAGGCGGCGATCTACTTGGCCAAAGTGGCGTTGAATTAGTCAAGCCCACGGCGTTCTCAGCCGATGGTATAGGAGAGATGGTTTCGCATTATTCCCAATGCCATCACTGCTTATCCACAGGATATTGGGGAGCTCTCCACAATGGGGCACAACCCCTCGTGGTTCTCAAAAGCTTTTGCAAGAAGCCCGACAATCTGCTGTGATTTATAGCCCGTTTTCCGGGAATACTGCGAATTGCTGCCATGAGAGCTTTGCTTACGGTTTTACTTCTTGGATCGGTGGTGCTGGGACACACCACTGATACTTCCACGTCTTCAGTGAAGAAATCGCTTGCGATGATCGAGACGGGGGCGACGTCCTTCAACAAGGGTAAATGGGATTACACCCGTGGGGGGAGTGGCGAGATCAGCCGGTTTCAGATCATGCCGGACGTGTGGAGGCGCTATACGAAGTCCGTGAACTGGACGAATCCGGAGATCGCATGGACGGTGGCCAAGCGTATCCTTGATGATCGCGTGACAGCGTTCAGAACGAAGGTGGGACGCCGTCCGGACGAAGTGGAGTTGTATCTCCTCTGGAACAAACCCGGTCATTTTGCGGCCAACAAATACAAGTTCTACCTTGTGAAACGAACTTACCTACAGCGCGCAAAGCGGTTTGCCAACCTGGTGCGCACGGGGTTCTAATTCTCTCTCCATGAAATGCGTTTCGCTGACGACCGATTTCGGTCATGTGGATTGGTTTGCCGGGGTGATGCGAGGGGTGATTTTGGAACGCGCCCCGGACGCGCAGGTCGTCGATCTCAATCATGGAATTCCTTCTGGAGACATTCGTGCGGGTGCCTTTTCGTTGCTGAGTGGCTATCGCTATTTCCCCAAACAGACCGTCCATGTGGCGGTGGTGGATCCGGGTGTTGGAAGCAATCGAGTTGCGATTGCGGTGGATACCCGAGATTACTTTTTCGTCGGACCGAACAACGGCGTGCTTTCGTGGGCGCTGAAACAAGAGGAGATCCGAGCCGTGCATCGGCTTGAGAACGAGGATTACTTTCGGCAACCGGTCAGCCAGACCTTCCACGGGCGGGATGTGTTTGCGCCCGTGGCTGCGGACTTGGCTTCTGGAGTCAACATCTCCCACCTCGGTCCGGAGATTACAGATTGGGAAAAAATGCTTTGGCCGGACGTGATCGATGATTCTCCGGAAGTCGTCGGCCAAGTGGTTTACATCGATCGCTTCGGCAACTGCATTACGAATATTCCCGAAGCTGCGGCCAGGGCTGGTTCGAGGATTAGAATCCCGGGGGAGCTGGAGATCGAATTGATGGACTGCTACGCCGATGCCGATACGCATCAAGCACTTGCAGTGGGCGGTTCCTCGGGGTTCGTCGAACTTGCGATCAACGGCGGCAGCGCCCAAGAACAGCTCGACTTGAAGACCGGAACCCAAGTCGTTCTCCGAACGGCGGACTAATACTTCGGAACGTTAGGGTCGACTTCTTCGGACCACGCAGTGATGCCACCCTTCACGCTCTTGAGATACTTGTAGCCGTTCTCGCGCAGGAAGTTCAGGGCCTTGAGCGAACGCACGCCACCTTTGCAATGGAGGTAGTAGTGCTGATTCGGATCAAGTTCGGTGAAGCGATCGTTCAACTGGCTGAGCGGAAGCATCGGCACGCCGTCGATTTTGGCAATCTCGGCCTCATCCGGCTCGCGGACGTCGATGACCTTGATGTTCAAACTGGAATCGTCGAGCGCCTTCTTCATGTCCTGCACGGTAACTTCATCCGGGTTCTCCGAAGAGTCTTGTTCTTCGACTTGGATGCCGCAGAACATCTCGTAATCGATCAACTCCGTGACCGTCGGGTTGTCACCGCAAACCGGGCAGGCCGGATCACGACGCAGTTTCACTTCGCGGAACTTCATGTCCAAGGCGTTGTAGAGCATGAGACGGCCGACGAGCGAAGTGCCTTGGCCGAGGGCAAGCTTGATGATCTCCGTCGCCTGAATGCAGCCGATGATGCCTGGCAGGATTCCAAGTACGCCGCCTTCCGCACAGCTGGGAACCATCCCGGGAGGAGGGGGCTCGGGGTAAAGACATCGGTAGCAAGGCCCACCGAGGCTCGGGGCGAAGACGCTGGCCTGTCCTTCGAATCGGAAGATGGAACCATAGACGTTCGGCTTGCCAAGCAGGACGCAGGCGTCGTTGGTCAGGTAACGTGTGGGGAAATTGTCCGTGCCATCGACGACGATGTCATAGGGCTCGATCAGTTCCATGGCGTTGTCGCTGGTGATCATCGTCTTGTGGACGTCGATCTGGCAATTCGGGTTGATCCCGTTGAGCGTGTCTTTGGCGGACTCGCCCTTGGGGCGCCCCACATCGGCGGTGCCGTGGAGAATTTGCCGCTGCAGATTGGAGAAATCCACTTCATCAAAATCCACCAGACCGATCCGGCCGACCCCGGCGGCGGCCAGATACATGGCGATCGGAGAGCCGAGGCCGC
>JBMYQZ010000706.1:0-3126 GCA_049601855.1 Limisphaerales bacterium
AACGGCCGTCGCGCCAGTGTCCGTGCGGACAGACAATGCCCGGGACTTTGCCCTTCACATTCTTGGGGCGGTAAAGACTGCCGGTGACGAAATAGCCCGGGAAACTTTCGAAGGTCACCTTGTCGATCGTGTATTCACCTTCATCGATGCGTCCGTAGATCTTCGTCTTCAGCGGGGTCTTTGTCGGGAGCGGCCAGAGACCTTGGGAAACGAGAATCTGGCGTTTCACGTAGTCGGCGCGCTTCACCCAGGCTTCCTTGGTGGCCGGCGGGCTGAAGGGGAAATATCCGCGCAGGTCCTTTGGTGCCTGCAGACGAATGTCATCCGGCTGAGCCAAGACGGAGGCAGGGAGCAAAGCGGCCAGAGAGAGCATGGCCAGACCACGTGAGTTCATGGGAAATCGCATGGCGCGTTTATTGCGGTGGCATCGGGGTGAGGCGAGGAAAAATTCAGTTCACCCGCAGGACTCGTTGCGCACGAAATTCGCGACCGTACATGTCTTTGG
The DNA here is from genome assembly GCA_049601855.1 of Limisphaerales bacterium. Classification (GTDB taxonomy): domain Bacteria; phylum Verrucomicrobiota; class Verrucomicrobiia; order Limisphaerales; family JAYPXF01. Next base: position 506 of record JBMYQZ010000706.1, read on the forward strand.
TCTGTACGTGGATGAGATGGGAGCCCGGCTTGATCCCGGCAGGGAGGTTGGCTTGCCACAAGTGAGTCGAATCAACCGGGCCGTTCAGTGCCGGGGCCTTCGGGAAGTTTTGCAGATCGCGCTGACGGATCATCGAATACAACGGATCCTTGGCGTGGATCTTCCTCATCTTGATCCAATCGCCGTCACTGACGCGAAATTGGACGATGGATTTGGAGGAGCCGGAGAAGACATTCACATGAATGGCGGTGGACGAAGCAGTCGCTGCGGTCACGACTTCGGGCGCCTGGATGTTCATCTGGTAATCGGCGGGGCGACGGGAGGCCTTGAAGTCAAAGGTCGCGTTGTGTCCGTCAAAGGTGATGGTCGAATAGCCGTTGGGTGCGCCGTCGCGCATCATGGTGTGGGGGATGTTCAGCTCATCCTTGGCGCCTTTCCACCACGAGCCGCTGACGGTGACGTTCACGATGTGGTGATGCGGTCTGGCTCCCTTCCAGCCGTCGTTCTTGCCGATAAAGTGGTGCTCTTGCGTGTGCGTGTGACCGGAAAGCGAAAGCGTGTAGGGACGTTTTTCGATCAGGCGATACAATTCCTGCCGATCTGTCGTGCCAGTGAGCGGTATGTGCATCATGAGAACAACCAGGCGATCTTTGGGAACGTGCTGGAGATCGCTCTTCACGAAGGCCAGTTGCTTTTCTCCGAGTCCGCCGACATAGCGACCAGCGGTCCACAGAACATTATCCAAAACGATGAAGTGAACCTTGCCGTAGTCGAACGAGTAGTAAGGCGGGCCATAGATTCGCTCAAAGGTTTCGTCGGAGAGATGGTCCTGCTTCGCCTCGCGATTGACGTCGTGGTTGCCGATCACGTTGTACCAAGGGATGCCGACGAGCGCGACGGTGGCGTTCATGCTCGGGAAGAGCGAGAGGTCGTCGAAGAGGATGTCTCCGAGCGTCACCCCGAACTTGGCTTCGGTGCCGACCAATTCCTCGACCACGTCATGGGCTATGTAGTCGATTTGTTGCTGGGTTCGCGGTTGGGGATCGCCAAAGAAGATGGCCTTGAAGGTGTCGGGCTCTTTCTGTGGCGTAAGAGGGAAGTCAATGGACCTCGGCAATGGGCCGGTCGGTTTGACGCCGAGGAAGCGCAGCTTCGGAGAGCCCTTGGGTTTGTGAAGGTAGTGGAATTGCGGCAGGCGATGATCGTTGAGTGGCGTTTTCCAACCGCTGGGTTTGATCACGAAGAAGATGCAGTCGTCCGTTGCGGGCAATTGCCAACGTCCTTTGGCATCAGTGGTGACGACGGTTTGTTGATTGGAAACTCTGACGTTGGCAATGCCCCGTTCGCCGGCATCGCGCTGGCCATTGTTGTTCTGGTCGTGGAAGACCACGCCGGTGGCGGTCTCCGCTGCGGAGCTGAGGAGCAGGGTTGCCAGCAATACGAAAAGTGGACGAAACATGCCGGAATCGTGTGGTCTTCCTGCCTCCCTTGACAGTCCAAACACGCCCTCTATAGTTGCGCCAGCATGGCAACGGACAGTTCATCGTCGCAATCCGACGACGCTTCTTCCAGCCAGCTGCTCCAATCCCTGAAACAATTTCAGCCAGCTGGACGCGGTCCTTGGACCGACGTTGCGGAGGAAGATTGGAACAACTGGAAGTGGCAGTTGAAGAATCGCGTCTCCAGTCTGGAACAGCTGGAAGACCTGATGCCGTCGCTCGCGCCCGAAGAGCGTGCCGGTGCCCGTTTGGCGAAGTCCAAACTGGCGATGTCCGTGCCGCCGTACTTCTTCAATCTCATCGATCAGGACGATGAACATTGTCCGATCCGCACCCAGGTCATTCCGCGTTTGGAGGAGACCCAAACGGCGGCTTGGGAGATGAGTGATCCCTGCGGTGAGGACTCCCACTCACCGGTGCCGGGGTTGGTGCATCGGTATCCGGACCGCGTGTTGTTCTTGGTGACGGATCGGTGTGCGGCCTACTGCCGTTACTGCACGCGCTCGCGCTTGGTGAGCAATGCCAGTGGTTATGACTTTCATCCGCGCTTCGATGAGCAGTTGGCATACATCGAAAAGACCGAATCGATTCGTGATGTCCTTCTCAGTGGTGGTGATGCCTTGCTCTTCAGCGACGAAAAGCTGGAGTACTTGTTGAGTCGTCTGCGCGCGATCAAGCACATCGAGTTCATTCGCATCGGCTCACGGATCCCGATTTTCCTTCCGCAACGAATCACCCCGGAACTGTGCGACATGCTCAAACAGTTCCATCCGCTGTTCATCAGTGTGCATGCGAATCATCCGCGGGAATTGACGACGGAGGTTCGCGCCGGACTTGAACGACTGGCTGATGCAGGGATCCCCCTGGGCAACCAATCTGTCTTGCTCAAGCACGTGAATGACGACCCGATTGTGATGAAGGCGCTCGTGCAGAAGCTGCTGATGTGTCGCGTGCGTCCGTACTACGTCTACCAGTGCGACCTGATCGCGGGGTCGGCGCACCTGCGTACGAGTGTTCGCAAGGGTTTGGAGATTATGGAATCCCTGCGCGGTCATACGACCGGCTACGCTGTTCCCCAGTTTGTGATCGATGCCCCCGGTGGCGGAGGCAAGGTTCCCGTGA
>JBMYQZ010000707.1:0-3122 GCA_049601855.1 Limisphaerales bacterium
TACAACCCGAACTCCCCTGCACCCCTCGGTGAGTACACCAACTTGAACTACACTGCCGGCTTCAACGGTACTTCCTCTGCTGCACCCCTCGCGGCAGGTGTGATTGCCTTGATGCTGGAAGCCAATCCGAATCTGGGTTGGCGCGATGTTCAGGAGATTCTGATCCGCTCAGCGGGCCTCACGGACACGAACAACGGTGGCTGGATGACGAACGCGGCAGGGTTCCATTTCAACAACGAATATGGTGCCGGCATCGTTGATGCCGACGCGGCCACGCAGCTCGCCGAGGGTTGGACCAACCTGAGCCTGCGAACCAACATTTCCACGAGCGCAATCGGCTTGAGCGGCTTGGTTTCTGACTCTCAGCCGTTCAGTCACACCTTCACCCTCACCAATAACGAATTCCGAATCGAGCACATCCAGCTCCGCACGGACATCAGTCACCCGATTCGTGGTGATTTGCAGATCACCGTCACTTCGCCCTCGGGCATGCGCAGCATCATGAGCCGCGTTCATCAGGACCTCAACCCGGACTACGTCTGGCAGTTCAATTCCGTGTTTCACTGGGGTGAAATTGCGGAAGGAGACTGGACCATCGATGTTGTTGATCTGCGACCCACCGCCAATGGCATTGTCAATGATCTGGAGCTGGAGTTCTTCGGCTCGATCAGCAACGCGGTCTTCCAGTCCCTCACCAACCCGCCCGTGGTGTTGAACCATCCGCTCAGTCGCACGGCGACCAAAGGTTCGGACGTGCTCTTTCGGGTGAACTCAATCGGGTCGGGCCAATTGAACTATCGGTGGCTGTTCAATGGACAGGAACTGAGTGGGCAGAACGCATCGACCCTCATCGTCTCTGACGTCACCCGGACCAATCAGGGCACCTACCATGCCAGGATTGACAACCAATTTGGCTCCGTCGTCAGTGCGGGCGCGAGTCTCTTCGTCAACGCCCCTCCGGAGATCACGATGCAACCCGGTTCACAATTGGTGAACTTCGGTGGGAGCGTCACCATGAACGTCGCTGCTGAGGGCAACAGTCCATTGCTCTACCAGTGGCGTTTCAATGGCACGCCCCTGGCCAACGAGGTCGGTGCTTCATTGACCATCAATGATTTCCAGTCAGTCAACGCTGGTAACTACGATGTGGTGATTCAAAATCCTGTTTCTTCCATCATCAGTGACCTTGCCCTCGTGTCGGCCAATATGCCGGTGGTGTTCAGCAATGCGCAGCTGAGTGGCGGCGGCGGTTCTACTTTCATGTTCGGATTCAGCGGCCCGACCGGGCAGACCTTCCGCGTGGATGGCTCCGCCGATCTCCGGCTATGGACCACGAATCTGAGCACGATCGTCCTGACCAACGGGTCGGGCTCATTCAGTGACGGAACTGCGGGCACGTTCAGCAATCGTTACTATCGCGTGGTGCCGTTGCCCTGATCGCCTTTTGCTGGCCTCCCCATCTCTCTTTCGTAATCTGACGGCGTGATTCGTTGCGCCGTCATTTTTTTTGCTTCCCTGCTGCTTGGCGCTCCTGCGTTTCGTCCGAACATCGTCGTCTTCCTCGTCGATGACTACGATAAGCCGGAGACCAGCGCCTATGGAGGCAAGGTGCTCACGCCCAACCTCGATCACCTGGCTCGCGAAGGAATGACCTTTCACAATGCGCACGCTCGCTCGATCAAGACGAAGGAATGGAATTACATCAGCCTCCGTTACACTGACGATCAGATCGAGGAACTCAATGGTCGCCGCGGGGAACGCGTCGCCAAAAAACTCCTTGGCTTGAGCGGGGGTATTTCCCGTGCGGCTGTCGAACACCCTTACGCGGTCGCACCGGATCAGCTGTATCATTTCACCACCGATCCCGAGGAACGCACCAACCTCGCCATGGAACGACGGCAGCAACCGCAACTTGCGCGCATGCAGAAGCTGTTACAGCAGGAGTTGGCGCGTTTCGAAGGTCGGCCCTTCGGTGAATGCGTTCCTGGAATGAATACCAACCCGCGCTCGGCCAGTTTGGCGGTGCTCGGGAAACTCCGCGAATACCAGGAGGCGGCTCCATTCAGGCGCGAGAGGAGAAAGCGAAAGTGAGCGCCCCGACGGTCAAGGTGGCCGGAGTCCAAATGGACGTTGCTCTCGCAGACGGCCCGGCCAACCTGGCGAAAATAAAAACGTCTCTCGCCGAGACGTCAGCAAACGGTGCACGTCTGACCATCTTTCCCGAATGTGCCCTGACCGGCTATTGTTTCGAATCGTTCGACGAAGCCATGGCTTGCGCCGAGACGATTCCCGGTCCGGCGACGGATTTCATGGCGGCAGCTTGTGCAGAATTTCAGTGTCACGTTGTGTTTGGCATGTTGGAACGAGAGGGGGACTGCATCTTCAATGCCTGCGTGATGGTGGGGCCGGAAGGCTTGGTCGCCAGCTATCGCAAGGTGCATCTGCCTTCCCTGGGCGTGGATCGTTTCACCACCCCGGGAGATCGACCTTTTGCGGTTCACGAAGTCGCCGGCCTGCGAATCGGGATGAACATTTGCTACGACTATTCTTTTCCTGAGGCTTCCCGGGTCCTGATGCTGGCGGGTGCTGACCTGATCGTGTTGCCCACCAACTGGCCGGAAGGTTCCCGCAAAGGAGCGACGTACCTGATCAACGCCCGGGCGCATGAGAGCCATCTGTATTATTTTGCCGTCGATCGCGTCGGCACCGAGCGCGGCTTCGAATTCATCGGACTGAGCAAATGCTGCGATCCCACCGGCGACGTCATCTCAGAAGCACTGCACGCGAACGAAGCCATCCTTTATGCTGACATCAATCCGTCCTTTGCCCGCCAGAAACATCTGGTAAAAGTTCCCGGCAAACACGAGGTGCACCGTTTGCGGGACCGCCGTCCGGACATGTACCAACCCACGATCGAATGACCGACACGAATATTGAAGACAGACCGATGGTGCGTCCCGGGGCACTGATTGCCATCATCATCCTGACGGCTGGGGGGTTCCTCTGGCTCAGCACCCGTCCGCAACCTCAGGAGCAAGTTGTGCAACGGGAGGTGATGCTCTCCAATCTCAACCGGCTCGACAACCGCTTCGTCTTGGGCGGCACTTCCAACCACTTCACGG
>JBMYQZ010000708.1:0-3120 GCA_049601855.1 Limisphaerales bacterium
TCGATCACTCACAGCGTGTAGATCGTGGCAAAGGGATTCGTAATCCTGGTAACGATCGGCGGGGTTTTTCGCGGCCGTCTTCTGGGCGATGTCGTCGATGCCCTTGGGAAGTTCGACACCGAGGTCCCTGCCCGGTGGCAAGGGGTCCGTTTCGTGGGCGCGCAGGCAGTCCAGCAGGCTCCGGCGGCGAAAGGGATGTTTGCCCGTAAGCAGGAAAAGGAAGGTGACGCCGAGCGAATAGATATCGGAACGATGATCGGCGGACTTGGCGTCGAGGCTTTGTTCGGGCGCCATGTAGAGCGGGGTGCCGGTCATCTTGTCAGACAACGTCAACAAGGTCTCCGAGTCCTCGATCCGTACAATGCCAAGATCGGCGAGCTTCACCAGGCCCTTGCTGTTGGTAAGAATATTGGCGGGCTTGACGTCGCGATGAACGATGCCCTCGCGGAGCGCAAAGCCAAGCGCGTCAGCCACCGAGGCCGCAATGGCGATCGCGTCCGTTGGTTCCAGTTTGCCTTTGCGTTCCAGACGTTGCAGCGCGTTTTCACCATCCATGTACTCCATGGCGATGTAGGTCTGTCCTGCGGCTTGCCCCGCGGAAAAGCCTTCGACGATATGGGGATGCTTAAGCGTTACGGTGAGCTGGGCTTCGCGTTCGAAACGCCCGATCATGACCGTGTCAGCAGCGAGCGCATCGTGAAACACCTTGATGGCAGTGCGCCGGCCCGTGGTCAATTCGATCCCTTCAAAAACGCGGCCCATGGCCCCGTGGGCGATCGCGCGCAGCACGGCAAAATCATCGAGTCGAATTCCCTCCAGCTGCCGACCGGACGGAACTGTCTGCGTCTGTCCGCAGCTGCCACAGGAAACCGACGTACCCGCGGCTGAGCGAGGATGTTCGCTTCTTTTGAGACAGTCTGGATTCGTGCAGATGGTTGGAATCGGCATACGGGGCGCGTGCGAAATATTCCGATGCACGCCGCATGTCAAGGTCCACCGGTCCCGTTACTGCCGCGCCGTCTCCAGCTCGACGATCTGACTCATGACCTGCTTCCAGTCGAAGGGCTTTCGTACGAAGCGGGCGTAAAGGTCGCGGTCGATATTGACCTCTTCCGGTTGCGCCTCGGCCGACATGAGGATGATCGGAACGTCGGCAAACGCTGCGCGCACACGTTGGATCAGGTCACCCCCGGTCATCTCGGGCATATGAAAGTCGGTGATGATGCCGCGATACTTCTTTGGGTTCCGACGAAAGGCCTGCCACGCTTTGACCGGTGAATCGAACGCGTCGACTTCGGCATTCAAATACCTTTCGGCGGTCATCTTCAAACAGTTCAGGAGGATGCGACTGTCGTCGACGATCATGAACAACTTTGACTGGCGGGCGGCGGATCCATGCAGGTCCGATCGGCGATAGGCATCGGTTTTCGATCCATTGGATTTGCGGAAGATAAAGGTGGAGTTCATGACATGCGATGGTGTGCCGCTTGATGCGTGAACATCAACTTGGTCACCAGGTCGTAAACGGCTGTTTCGGCCTTTGTTCACCAATTGTAAAAGCCCGGCTGATCGGACGGATTAGGAGATGGAGCACTACTCCAAGCGAACGCAATTTGCGGTGGAGATCCAGCAAGATTGCTGCATCGGAAAGTGCGCTGATTCGATCTGATGAAGGCGTTCTTACGGACGCTTGAAAACTGGGAAACGAACTATGAAAAACGCACTCAACAGAACGGCTGTCATCGGGGCAGTTATCATTGTAACAACCTTCGGCGAGGCTTCCTCACCTGCCGCCAATGCACCGGATTCCTGGCCGGACAGCGCCATCCCTCCGGTATTGAACCCCGTCTTCTTTGAAGAGCCACACATCCGCTCGGAGATCCGTCCGTTGTTCATGTATCAGAATATCCACAAAGATTTCGCGACGGATGGGGGTGACCTGCAGCTCTACGCGATGGAAGTGCGTTGGGCGGCTACGGACCGCCTTGGTATCATTGCGACCAAGGATGGTTATGTGGATGGAAACCTAGGTGCGCTCGGCCAGCAGAATGGATTCGCCGACATCTCCATCGGGGCGAAGTATGCGTTGATCGACAACCGGGAAGACCGCTTTATCCTCACGCCAGGCATTGAACTGGAACTGCCGATCGGTAATGAGGATGTATTCCAAGGCAGCAGCAAGGGCGAGTGGGATCTCTTTGTCTCCGCGGCGAAGGGATTCGATGCCTTCAACCTCACCGCCAATATCGGTGGTCGCATTCCCAATGACATGAGTCGCAACACCGCCCAGCTGCACTACAGCTTGCAGGTGGACAAGCCCTTGCATCGCTGGTTCCAGCCGTTCGTGGCAGCGAACGCCTTCACCACCCTCAACGGCGCCCGCACGACGGGGCTCGCATCGGGGTTGAACACGGAGGGATTCGACCTCATCAATTTCGGCAGTGGCAATGCCGCGGGCAAGACGCAGGCAACCATCGGTGGAGGCTTCCGCAGCCGCCTGAAGAAGAACCTGCTCTTCGGATTTGGCTATGAGAAGGCGATTGGAAGTCCGAAGACCATTATTGACGACCGGTTCACCGTGGACTTCGTCATCCGGTTCTGATTCTCAGACAGACGGGAGGGGTCAGCTGCGACAAGCAGCGAGCCCCTCCTGCGAGAACTGCGCCATGTCCGGCCGCTCGGCAATGGTACGGTGGAGGTAGCTCTTGGCGATCCTGCCGTCCTTCACCACGAAGGCCCCCGGCATCCGAAGTACGTCTCCGCGTGGTCGGCCGGGAAAGTTGCCCGAGGCAATGGCGGAGATGCCTCGAAACCAGACCGAAGGACTGAGCATTTCGCGCAGCCCAGCCCGGTCGAGACCAAAGGCTTCGTACAGGCTGCCAGAGGGATTGCTGATGCGAGGGACATCTTCCAAACCATGGGTATTGAAAAACTGCTTCGCCGCTTCCTCTGCTTCCATGTGCACGAACACAATGGTGGCTCCGCCCGCTTGGATGTCGGCCCGTTGAAGAGCGGCATCACGTACCGCTTCCTTGCAAAAAGTTCATCCAAAGTGACGCAGAAAAATCACCAGCAAAGTGGATTGTTCGGACAGTTCCCACAAGGAGCGACCATCATTGG
>JBMYQZ010000709.1:0-3113 GCA_049601855.1 Limisphaerales bacterium
TTCATGGATTTGGGTGGCGCAGCGCAGCTGTTAGTTGCGCATGATGGCTTCGTCGAGATTCAGGATGAGATTGGCGACCAAGGCCCAGGCAGCGAGTTCAGCAGGATCGGCATCCTTGGGCGCTTTGGCTTCGCCGAACTCGATGGCTTTTTTCGCCTCCTCAGGCGCGGCTTGGTAGCGGGCGAGTTGTTCGTGGGCGAAGACGGCAAGCGTGGCGATTTCGTCTGGTTCGGCATGGCGGGAGAGTGCCTTGCGATAAGCGAAGTTGATCCGGTCGCCCGTGCCATCCGCAGCGGCGATGATCTTTTCGGCGAACACCCGTGCGGCTTCGTGGTGCTGCGCGTCATTCATCAATTGCAGCGCCTGCAACGGCGTGTTGGTGCGGTCGCGCTTGATGCAGGACGATTCGCGATTGGGCATGTCAAAATTCTCCATCAACGGATGCGGTGCCGTGCGCTTGATGAAGGTGTAGACTGTGCGGCGATAGAGATCGTCGCCCTGGCTTCGCTTATAGTAACGGGTATTGGAGCCACCGAAAGCGACCGGCTCCCAGATATTCGGAGGCTGGTAAGGGTTCACGCCTTTGCCTCCCATCTTCAACTTGATCAGACCGCTGACGAACAGGGCCTGATCGCGGATCTGTTCGGCGTCGAGACGGAAGCGTGGGCCACGCGAGAGCCATTGATTGTGCGGATCAGTCTGCCAGCTCTTGGAAGGTGCGGCGCTTTGCTGACGGAAGGTCTTGCTCGTCACCATTTGGCGGAGCAGCTTTTTGACATCCCAGCCGCTCTCCATGAACGAGACCGACAGCCAGTCCAGCAGTTCGGGATGCGTCGGCAGCGCCCCCTGTGTGCCGAAATCGTGACTACTCTCGACCAAACCGACGCCGAACAGCTGCTGCCAGAATCGGTTCACGGCGACACGAGCTGTCAGCGGATTGCCACGGGAAACCAACCAACGTGCCAGATCGAGACGATTGCCACGCTCACCGGTCTTCTTGAATTTGTGAAGGACCGCGGGCGTGTTGGGTTCGACCGGTTCCCCAGGGGCATCGTATTGGCCGCGCATCATCACAAAGGCATCACGCGGCTTGGGCAGGTCCTTGAAGATGAAGGTCGACGGCGTCGCGTCGTCGAGGGCCTTCCGATCCTGCTTAATCTTGGCGATCTTCGCATTCAGCGGAGCAAAGGTCGCCTGTGACTTGCTGTGCGCCTTGGTGAGGTATTGGCGGACTTGGATTTTTTCATCCTTCGGCAAAGCGTCCCGCTCCTTCTTCGGCAACGCCTTCTTCCAAGCGGCAAAACTCTGTCCCGGATCCGTGGTCGGATCAATTCGAGCAACCACACCAAATTTGTCGAAGTAAGCCGTGCCGCCGTGAATCGTGAACGCAAAGCCATTCACCTTGGCGCCCGCGTTCAGATTCACCTTCTTCGCATCAAACTCGAGTTTCACCCACTTTCCGAATTCCGGAAGATCGCCGGCCGGATATCTTTCGCCCGTCCCGGCCTTGCCCCAATCAATCAGGTTCTCGCCAAAGATCGCGCGATGCTTCCAACTGCCGGTATTGAACTGGATCATGATCTCTTCCACCGGGTCTTTCGGATCGATATAGACGTGAAAGAAAAACTTCCCGTCTTTGGGCACGATCTGTTCCTTGGCGCCTTTCTGGTAGAAAACCTGGTTCATCTCCTTGCCCTTTACCTTCAGGGCCTTCTTGCCGCTGGACACCGGTTTCTCGACGTATTGAGGCTTTCCGACCGAAGCCGCCACGTCGCTCCCCTGCGGGAAGTCATCATCAAACCAAATCCGCTCGGTCTTCGTGATCGGCGGTTTCGGATCGAGTGTGGCTGGGTCTTGGTAATCAATCATGGCCGCGAGTGCGTCGATTTCCTTTTGCAGCTTCTTCTCGTCCGCCGTCCACTTCTTCATCTTCGGATCATACTCGGGGCCCTTCAGTTTTAGTACGGGTTTGGTCAGGAGGACATTGCCGTCGAGGGCCGGGTCGGCATTCGAATTGAAGAAGGCGTAGAGTGAATAGAATTCCTTCTGCGAAATGGGATCATACTTGTGGTCGTGACATTCCGCGCAACCGGCGGTCAACCCGAGCCAGACCTGCGCGGTCGTGCTCGCGCGATCGACCGCGTAGCGATGGATCCATTCTGCCTTGATACTGCCGCCTTCGCCGGTGGTGACGTTGCAACGATTGAATCCCGTGGCGACGAGCTGACCTCTGGTGGGCTCAGGCAAGAGATCGCCGGCGAGTTGCTCGATGGTGAATTGATCGAAAGGCTGATTCAGATTGAAAGCCTCCACCACCCAATCGCGATAGGCCCAAGTCTGCCGTTCGTTATCAAGATGCATCCCGTGGGTGTCGCCATAACGCGCCACGTCCAACCAATGCCGTGCCATTTCCTCGCCGAAATGTTTGGAAGCCAAGTAGCGATCAACCATTCGTTCGTAAGCTCCCGATTTCCTATCCGCAAGGAACCTGTCGACGTCGGCGATCGTTGGCGGCAGACCGGTCATGGCCATGCTCACGCGACGGATTAAAGTTGGCCGATCGGCTTCCGGTGAGGGCTTCAGACCATTCTTCGGCAGCGCCACGCGAATAAGGTCATCGATGCCACCAGCCTCGCCCTTTAATGGTCGCTCGAAGGCCCAGTGCTTCTGGTACTTCGCCCCTTCTTCAATCCACTGTTTGAGCATCGCCTTCTGTTGGTCATCGAGTTGATTGTGCGATTCGGGAGGCGGCATGACTTCATCAGCATCGCTCGAAGTTATCCGTTGCCAGATCAGGCTTTCTGCCGGTTTGCCGGGAACGATCGGTGCCACGCCATCCTTGTCCTTTGCCAAGGCGTTCTCAGCCACATCCAGACGCAGCTTCGCCTTCCGTTCCTTCGCGTCAAATCCGTGGCAGGCGAAACAAGCTTCCGAAAGAATCGGACGGATATCGCGATTGAATTGCAGCGGTTCGGCCTGAACCACAAAGGCACCAAGAACACAAAGCGTGGTGAAGAGTCGTTTCAAATCAGCCATTGGAATGAAGTTCGATGATGGCGATTAGCCCGTTATTCACAAGCTTGGAGCGGAGTGTCTGCCGCTCTCGAAATTTG
>JBMYQZ010000710.1:0-3100 GCA_049601855.1 Limisphaerales bacterium
TCGTCCTGGCGAAGTGGCTTGAGCGTGACGCTGAAGTCATCATCTTTGACGAGCCCACTCGCGGAATCGACGTCGGCGCGAAGCAACAGATTTACGGACTGATGGAGGATCTCGCCGGCAATGGCATCGCCATTCTCTTCGTTTCCAGCGAAATGGAAGAGGTTCTAGGTATGGCCGATCGCGCCTTGGTGATGCACGAAGGCAAGATCACCGGTGAAATCATGCGAGCAGACATGACCGAAGAAACCATCATGCAACTGGCCACCGGCAACGTGAACGAAACCAAAGACGCCGCATAGGCGCACTCATTTCAACAGATGAAAAAGACCTTAGGCATATTTGGCTTGCTCCTCGTGGTGTCGATCATCACCGCCTTGGCGGATCCGGAAGCGTTTCTCAGCTCAAGTAACATCCAGAACCTGATGCGCCGCACCGCTTTATTTGGCATCATCAGTATCGGGGTGGCCTTCGTGATCATCACCTCTGGCATCGACCTCTCAATCGGTTCCGTGGTCTGTCTGATCGGTTGCGGGCTCCCCTACGTACTCATGGAACTAGGTTGGCCTCTCTGGATCGCTTTGTCCTTGGTCGTGCTGGTTTCCCTCAGCATCGGCATGTTCCACGGAGTCCTGATCACCAAACTCGGATTACAACCCTTCGTGGTGACTTTATGTGGGCTGCTCTTCTATCGCGGGATCACCCGCGGCTTCACCCGTGACCAGCCGATGGGCTTCAAGGACAAGTTCCAGGAACTGCGCCCACTGGGCAATGCCTCCTTCCCGATTGATGACGTGATGATGTGGTTGGCCTACGGTCTCCTGGCCACCTTGGTCATCGGCTTGGTAGCCTTACGGAGCTATCTCAAGAAATGGATCATTGTCACCGCGGCAGTAAGCATCGTGGTCTGCGGCGTCGGCAGCAAAGCCTTGTATCTCCCCCACCCAACCGTTGTGGAATTCGGTGAAAAACGCGGAGACACCGAGGTCAAAGTCAAGCTGCCCTCCGGTGTCTCTCAAGTCTCCTATCAGGTGCTGGAGAACGGCGAATGGAGTAATCCCTCAACCAAACGTGTCAAATCACGCGATGTGCAGGACGGCGTCTACACCTTCACCATCTTCAAACAATGGAAGCAGGAGGATGTGATCATCAAGAGCCTCCCCCGCCTGTCCGTCCCGGCACCCATGTTCATCATGGTGTTTGTCGCCGTCCTCGCTGCGATCTTCCTGAACTGCACGATCTACGGTCGCTATCTCCTCGCCTTGGGCCGCAATGAACAGGCCGCCAAATACAGCGGTATCAACACCGACAAGATGATCCTGCTCGCCTACGTCGTCTGCGCCCTGCTCTCCGGCTTGGGCGGCATGCTGTTCGTCTTGGACATCAACAACGCCAACCCCTCCTCTTTCGGCAACTTTTTCGAACTCTACGCCATCGCCGCCGCGGTCCTCGGTGGCTGCAGCCTGCGCGGTGGCGAAGGATCAATCCTCGGCGTCGTCATCGGCGCCGCCCTCATGCAGGTCCTGCGCAACATGATCAACCTCGTCGAAGCCATTCCGAAGAACATCGAGTTCGCCGTCATTGGCGCCGTGATTCTGGCGGGTGTCGCGGCCGATGAAATCGTGAAGCGCATGGCCGCCAAGCGGAAAGCTGCGAAGGAATTCGAAGCGGCAAAATCAGATTCCTAGCCCCTCCCGGTAAATCCTCTTACTCGCCCCTCGAAGCAGCGAGTTTCACGTGCTCGGGGTGGAGTTTCAGATACTGGTGTTTCTTCACAAGCGGGAAGGACTGCAGAAGCGCGTAAGTCGACCACGCTGTCGCTGAGACGGAGATGAACTGATTGTGCTTGTGGGGAAAAAGCGAGTGATAGAACGGCCGTGTCGGATTGGTTCGTGATTGAACGAACCACGAACCGTCGGCTTTCTGCTTCTTGAGCAGAAAGCCAACACCCCGTTGGTAAACCTCGGTCTCCACGTCGATAACACCCGTGTCCAGCAATGCTGACAACGAGGAACCGGTGGCGTAAGCATCGCTGTTCATTTGCGGTAGCTGGGCCCAGCCGCCATCCTCGCGTTGGGCGGCCAACAGTTTGGCTCCTTCCTTTTTCCAACTGGAGGACTTGACCAAGTGCAGGGCGCGAAGTCGATGCTCCTTGTCTTCATTGTCAAAGCTGGCGGTGTCTTCCAACCATTGAACCGCGGATCGCTGCCGCTTGCGCCCCTCATAGGCGAGATCGGTCGACGGGTAGTGTTCCAGCGCTTGGAGAACCAGGAACGTGGTGGTGAATTTGCTGCCCACGGTTGGCGGTCGCTGCGCGGCAGGTTCCCACCCTTGGGATCCCTGATCATGACCAACAAGAAACCGAACGGTATCGGCAGTCAACTGGTCCGCTGGCCATCCAAGTTCTTTCAGCAACCACATCGAACTGCCCAACATATCGGCCTCTCCCGTTGGGAACCGGCCGCCCAGGAATCTCTCCACGTCGCTCTTCAACTCCGAACGCGTGCGTTTCAATTGCGCGAGGAGATTCCCTTCCTTGATCTCGAATCCGCGACGCCAGGCAGCGATCCCGGCCATGGACGTATGCGAAACATGGTGACAGGTGAAACAGCGTCTTTGATCGAGGGAAAACTCGGCACTCGACTCCATCAACGGCAGCGCTTTTTCAATGGCGGAACGAATGGCCAACCGATCAAGATCCGCCGCTGCCAAGCTGATTCCCGAAAACACCACTAAAAGTGACAACGCGATGGACGTCCAAGGTGCCGGATGCCACATCGCGTTGATATCAGCCTTCATTGAGGAGGCAGGTTCCATCAATTGTTTAAGTAGACGCTCTCCAAAAGCCTCAGACCTCCCCATATATTGGCCGGGACTACTACGATATTGTCGCAGGTTGAATCAGGATGGGGTTCCATATGGTCCAAGCAGGCAAGCATGCGTATCCCTCTTGGTATTCTCGTCTATTGCTTCGTGACCGGCGCATTGCCGGCGGCTGAATCAGCGGCGCAGAATAAGTTTCGAGAACTGTGTACGAATTGCCACGGCGATCGTGGTCAGGGTCGATTCGATTTGAGAACGCCCTCAATCGCCGCGCTACCCC
>JBMYQZ010000711.1:0-3094 GCA_049601855.1 Limisphaerales bacterium
CGGCGTCTCGATGCTCGAGATGATGATTGTCGTAGCGGTTTTAGGGATCGTCGGGGCCTTGGCTGTGCCCATGTTTACCGGCACCGACGCGGGCCTTAAAATCGCGGCGGTCGATCTTAAGGCGGGCGGAAATGGTCTGGCCGGGGTTGATGGTGAGTTCCAACGGCTTCGCGAATGAAACATCCTTGGGCAAATCACCTTTGACCGGGAGAACGGTGGCGATGAGTTTGGGCAATGGCATCGGTTTGATGCCTTTGAGGTTGTTCGCCGCGTGGGTGATCAACTTCCCGCGAATATGGGCGAAGGTGGCGACCTTCAATTGGTCGGAGTTCGGTGTGGGCGCATTGGTGGCCGCGTGGATGGTTCCGAACGCCCGATATTGTCCGGCTTCAATGACGAGTGGTGAGGTGATCTTGAATCCTTCCGGCACGTCTTCGATCTCGACAGTGATCGGGCCGTCGTAGTCGTCGAGACGCGTCGCCGTGGCGATGAACTCACGTCCGCTGCCCTTCGGAATTCCGCCACCGATGGCGCTCACGCTCACTTTGAAGTCCGGCTTCCGCGGACGGATGGTGAGCGTGTATTTGAATTCCTTGCCTTCAAAGCCGCGAATGTCCGCCACCCGCGCGATGAACTCGCCGTCGTGCGGGGCGGTGAACGTGAGCTTGGAATCGTTGCCCATTGTGCGACGGCTTTCATCGTCGTTCTCGTAGTTGATCGTAAAGACCGGCAGGCCGTTGGGCAGCGGCTCAGCACCCTTTGCAAGCGGCTCGACGATGTAGGCGTTCTGCCCCAACGGATGAGCCATCGGTGTCGTGTCGAAGTAGGTCTGCCGATTGCCGAAGCCAGGGTAGACGATGTAGCCGCTGTCCGGACCGCGCGGATAATGCCAGAGTTTGACGACTTCGCCGTTCACGTAGAGGAATTGGTTCAAGGACATCTCACGCCACTTGAAGACCCGGAAGTCCTGAGCGGTTTTCGAATCTTTGCCGCGAAAGGTCAGCCAGGTATCACGGACCGCTTGGAGGCGGACGCGCTCAATGGGATTACCCTTGGCGTCCAAGACATCGACCCGCGAATCCAAGGGAGACTTGCTGCGGGCGGCGTTGACTTCCAGCACCCATTCTTCGCCCTGCTTGGCGGCAAACTTGAACAGGTCACTGTCGCCACCCCGACCCATGATCAGTCCGGAGATCGTGGCGGGCGATTTCACAAGATTGGCAGATTTGGCAGTGTTGTTCGGTTCGCTTTCTTTCACCTCCACGATCTTCGCATCCGCGGCGGCCACTGCTTCGGTCTCGACGCGATGCCCGGTCTTGGCGGTTTGAACTCGTTTGATTCGCAAATGACTCCGCGTACCATCAATGCGACCGACTTGGAGAGTTCGATTGTCTTTGCCCAGCGTAAGAGCGGTGACGAGATCCCTTTGGCCACCGATGATCTGACCGGGATCCAGACGCGGAAGACGCCAGGTCTTGATGGTGTTGTCGGCCGAGGCGGAAACCAGCGTTGTGCCGTCGCGACTGACTTCCAGTGCGGTCACGTCATCCTCATGCGCGAAACGAGCGAGGAAGAGCGGATTTATCTTCGGTTTCACGCGGCTGACGAGACGCCATACGCGAATCTGCTTGTCCGCGCCGCCGGCAACAACGAAGCGTCCGTCGCGGGTGAAGGCAACCGCGAACTGTTCGCCTTCAGGTTGATTCAGAGTGTCGAGGCGTTGCCCATTGGCGAGGCGCCACAGCTTGACGGTTTCGTCAGCAGAAGCACTGGCCAGAATCTCGCCATCCGGGCTGAAGGCCAGGTCAAAGATGGCACCATTGTGTCCTTCGATGCTGCGAATGGGTTCCCCATCCTTCACCTGCCAGGTACGAATGAAGCGATCGTAACCCGCGGTGACGAGCACCTTGCCGTCCGGTGACAACTCCGCGTCGTAGAGGACGTCGGTGTGTTCCGTTCCGTATTCGCGGATCTTTTTGCCGGTCTTGATGTCCCAAATCGTGGCCACGCCAGAGTGACCGGCGATGCCAGACGCTGTTACGAGGCGCTCTCCGTTGGCGGAGAAATGGACGGCGTTGACCTTGCCGGGATGGTCGGTGAAGCGGCGGAGAAACTTACGCGACTTGGCATCACGCAACTCAACCGACTGGTAGCGAGCCAAGGCGACGAGCGTGCCATCCGGAGAATACTCGGCGGAGGTGATCGGACGCCGCCCCTTGGCCGCCGCGATCTCGGGGACAATCAGATTCTTGAGAATGGAAGAGTCACTCTTCGGCCCCTTGGCCCCAGCATTGATCCACGCCTGCAATGTGGCAATGACCTCGGCGGGTGGTTGAGGTTCGCGCTTGGGTGGCATCTTGGGTTTACCGCCGGTGAGCACCTTGATGAGCAGACTGTCACTGGCCTTGCCGGCCACAATGGCCTTGCCGCTTTCGCCGCCTTTCATCATCAAGCGAAAGGTCTCGACGGAGAACTCGCCATCGAGGTCGTCATTGTTGTGACAACCGGCGCAATACTCGCGAAGAATGGGAGCGACGTCGTTGTGAAAGCCCGGAGCAGCGAAAGCTCCACCGGAGAGGACCGACAGGAGAGTGAGGGCCGATAAAGTTTTCATCAGTGTTGGAAGAGGAATTCGCGGCTGGTCATCAGGGCCCAGAAGAGATCTTCGACGGCCGGGCGCTTTTCCTTGGCCGGGGTTTCTTTGAAAACAGCGAGCAGGCCATCTTTCTCGCGCTTGCTGGGGAAGCGAGCGAGGCATTGCAGGTAAATCTCATCAACCAACTTGGTGGTGTCCTTCTGCGCAGCGAGCAGACCGGTTACGCGGGCGTCCTTGTTCTTGAGCTTGTCGTTGAGCGTCGTGCCGTTGGAGAGGTGGAGGACCTGCACCATGCTCGGGGTGTCGGAACGTTCGCATTCGCAGGTAATGGCACGTTCGTTGCGGCCAAACGCCTGCAGGAAATAGGAGGCCACGGACGAGTCCGACAGCTGGATCGCGCGGGTGCCCATCGGATAAACCTTGGTGTCGGCTGTGCTGCCGTCGGTCAAGGCGAGCTTGTTGAACGTACTCGGGATATCCGTGATGCCGGCGATGGCA
>JBMYQZ010000712.1:0-3073 GCA_049601855.1 Limisphaerales bacterium
GTGTCGCCGGTGATGGCTTGAGTTCTGCCGTTGGGCTGAATTCCATGCAGATTGAATTGTGCGCCGCGAGCTCCAGTGAGCTTCGCGGATTTTACCCAGCCGGAAAGACGGTATTCGGTGCCTGGTTTGACGGGGACGCTTTGATTCACGCAGGTATCGTGTCCCTTGGTGGAGGCGATACGAACGGAGCGACTGCCGGAGCGGACGAATTCAGGCCTTGTCTCAATCGTGTAAGTCGCGAAGCGGGCGGGTCCGCTCCATTTCTGAATCTTCCAGTTGTCGGGCAGTTCGCCATCGCCGACTTCGAAGGAGGAATTCTTGACGAGATTGGGACCCTGCTTGAATCCGACAACTGAGCCGACCTTGCCTCCGGCGGCCTTCAAGGCGAGGGAGAGCCACTCGTCATCCTGGTTTTCCTTGTTCTTCAGAAGCAGCGTCGCGGTGTTGGCGCGCGAGGCGGAGTCGGGGAGACTGGCGAGTTTCGCGAAGGCTTCGCGGCGGAGGTGCAGATCGTTCGCAGTGAGATGGGTGCTGTCGAACAAGAGGTCGATCGATGACTGATCCGTCCCCAGTGCGCGAACTGCGTTTTGCTTGAGCGGAAGGTCTCGGCTGAACAGTGCGGCGCGGTGAGTCTCGGCGTCGAGGGCGTTGAGTCCTTTCAATGTCCAGAGCGCGTGGATGGTGCCCGGACCATGATACCTCACCATGTTCCGCAACATGGGGATGGCGTCTTTCTTTTGGCCATCGACGAGGAGGCGTTGCGCGGTTTGTCGCCAGAAGAGGTTGCTGTCTGACAGCGCGACAACGAGCCGTTCGGTGGAGACGTTGGCGAGACTGGTGGTTCCGGGCTTGGGAGCCTGGTCCCAGATGAGGCGGTAGATGCGGCCGTGTTGGCGGTCGCGATTGGGATTGATGTGGGCGTTGCCCTGGCCGCGTTCCGCCTTGTAGCCGCCCCGTTCAGCCGATGGGGTGGGATTGTGTTGGATGATGAAGTTGTACCAGTCGGAAATCCAGAGATGTCCATCGGGGCCGACTTCGGCGGTGACGGGGGAGAACCATTCGTCGGCACTGGCAACGATGGAGAAGGCGTTCTTGCCGGCGTAACCGGAGCCGTCCTTCTTCATGCGGTAACCACCCATCAGGTTGCCGGTGGGACCGCAGACAAAGGCCATCTCGTCCCGCCAGTCCTCTGGAAAGGCGTCACTGGTGGCCAGGGCATGACCGGCGGCGGCGGTGTATCCGTTGAAGACGTCGACCTGCCGAATGTTCGGGGTGATGGGATGAAAGGTCGGGGAGCTGGCGATCATCTTGGCGCTCATCCGGCGCTTGGTGCCGTAGATGGTCTGGGGAAGACCGCCAAAGAAGCTGGGGTTGTTGTTGGCGGTGGAGCCAAAGACGTCGCCGGCCTGGTTGAAGCCGAGTCCCCAGGTGTTGTTGTTGAACTGATGGAGGAATTCGATTTCGGAGGCGTCGGGCCTGAATCGGAAGACTCCCATGCCGAAATTGTGTTTCCGTCCGCCGAGTTCGCCGTTGAAGCGGGCGTAGCCGACCGTGCCCCAGATCCAGTTGTCAAAACCGTAGCGCAGGTTGCTCGGCCCAGCGTGGGTGTCGCCGTACCCCCAACCGGTGAACAGGACGCGTTTCACGTCGGCCTTGTCATCGCCGTCGGTGTCCTTGAGAAACAGGAAGTCCGGTGCATGGGCGACAATGATGCCGCCTTGCGAGAAGGTGAAGGAGGTGGGGATGTTCAGTCCGTCCGCGAAAATCTTCACCTGGTCAGCCCGACCATCGCCGTTCGTGTCTTCGAGAATCTTGATGCGGTCATTGCCCCGGCGGCCGTCCTTGATCTCGTTCGGATAATCCGGTGATTCGGCTACCCAGAGGCGACCGCGCTCGTCCCATTGTATGTAGATGGGGTTTACGATCTGCGGTTCGGCGGCGAAAAGTTCGAGGCGGAAGCCGACGGGGACATGCGTGTATTGCACGCTGGCTTCGGGGCTGAGGGGGAGTTGATAAGGTAGCGGTTCCGGACGCTTTTCGTAGTTGGGAATGTTGTCGCGCTTCTCGTATTTGAGCGGGGGGCGTTGGGCGATGAACTGGTCGTAGGATTTCTTTCGCTGATCGCCAACGGACCAAAGGATGCCTTTCTTGATCAGGGCGTGGAAGGCGGGTTGGGACCACACGCGTTGGTCATGCCCGGACGCGGTGTAGAAGACGCGCCCTTTGCCGTGGTGGCGAATCCAAGTCCAAGGCTCAGGTTTCTTTATGTTGTCATCCGTGCCCGCGACCTCGCGAACTTGGAGAATCGTGCGTTGGTGTTCGTTATGGTTCTTGTGAACATAGGTTTCGTCCCAGGCTTCGAGTGCAGGCACGTCCTTGATAGCAGGATGAGTGCTGACGGTCTTTGGCCGGAAGATGGCTCCCAGGTGATGGTCGAAACGCCCGCCGACGAGCTTGTCGAAGTCCGGTTCATTCGCGAAACACCAACTGGCGCAATGGATGGGGAGGAAGCCACCTCCGGCTTCGACGTAGGTTTGCAGGTTGCTCCACTGATGTTTGGTGATCGTCGCGTGGTTGGCGTAGAGGAGGAGCGCGTCGAATCGGTCGAGATAGTTGGCATCACCCAAGGCTTCCTCCACAGATGTGGTGTAGTCGAAATAGATCGCGTCGCGTCCAAGGGCACGGGCGATCATTGGGTAATACTCGTTCGAGGGATGATGAACGGCTTCGTGGCCGAGGAACAGGACACGGATCGGACCGGAGTTTGCGGCATGGATCTCCGTCGGGACAGTGGCGAAGGCAGCCCATAGCAGGCCAAAGGAGAGGATTCGATTCATGATGATTGTGACGATGCGTTCCTGCAGTAAAACTGTCTTGCGGCAATTGGCCAATATTTGTGGGAATTTGGCCATTATGAAATACGAAGCAGATGCACCGGCTGATTATCTGGCCGGGACATTGATGCGCCCCGTGGGGCGCCGGTTGTCTTTGAACTCGGCGCGGAAATTTTTCACTTCGGCCAGCAATCGTTCAACGACTGCGGGATGGTCTTTCAGACGATTGAATTTCTCCG
>JBMYQZ010000713.1:0-3073 GCA_049601855.1 Limisphaerales bacterium
TGGGTGAAGCCGAGGCCGAATGGCTGGAATACATGACCAGCGACGAAACGACCGAGGTGCCGGGCGATGAATTGGGCGCGCGAGAGATTGTGACGAAGCTGTTGCAGCTCTTGCCAGCGGATGATCGCCTGGTGATCAGCCTGCTGGATCTGGAACAAAAGTCCGTGGCCGAGATCGGAGAGATCACCGGCTGGGGCGATTCGAAGGTAAAGGTAAAGGCCTTCCGCGCCCGCAAGAAACTGAAGGCGCATGCCGAAGAACTCCGGGAAACCGGGCGACTTTGAACAAGACATGAGTTCATTCGAAGACAAGTGGAACGACGCGACCCAAAAGGCGCGCCAAGCCGAAGAACCGATCCCCGAAGTCCCATTGGGTTTCGCCACGCGGGTGGTCGCCTTAAGCCGCGAGACCGCCGAGCCAGTCATTACTTGGCTGGCATCATTCGAACGCTACATCTTCAAGACCGCGGCAGCGGTGGGCCTGGCGGTTGTCATTACCAGTGGGTTCGTGGTGAAGGATTACCTGACCACGCCCAGCATCGTTCCTGCAGTTGAAAACGAGGTGGTCGAACAATTCATCCTGCTATGAAGAAAGCACGGCGATATCTTTTGGTGATGCTCAGCCTTGCGGTAATTGCGATGGGAAGTGCCGTGATTGGTGCGAAGTTTGGTTACGAATACGCACGCAAGAAACAACGCCAACGCAGTAATCCGGAAGCCTGGCATCGGCAGGCCATGCGCGTCCTGGAAGAGCGACTGGATCTTGCAGATGACCAACGCGACACCATTCAGACGCTTGTGAACCAGGCCGTGGACGAACTCAAGACGACCCGCGAACGCACCCTGGAAGAGAGCGGGGCGGTGGTGGACCAATTGTTCTCGGCCGTCGACGCCGAACTCACTCCGCAACAGCAGATCATCTTTCGCGATCTCATCCGTGACCGTCCCAAGCTCAAGCGCGGGATCATCGACGAGAAGCTCAAGCCGAATAAGAAATCCCCGTCCCTCGAGCAATCGAATCTGCCCGCCAAGAAAGTCGCCCCATGAAAAGATTCGCCGTCCTTATTCCGCTTGTCCTATTTCTCCCATGTGTCCATTCCCAGAACGGCAACGAAGCTGTCTATTGGGCCCAGCAAATCTCCAAGAACGCCGGCGAACTGAAGGACGTCGCCTTCCAAACTCCCCTCGACCTCCACCGATCCATCCTCTTCAAGCAAGACGACACGGCCGCCTTGATCATGCCCGCAGTTGGCGTCAATGACATTCAGCTCAAGACGGCCGGCACCAAACCGGTCCCCTTGGGCATCGTTTGGTTTCTTGGCGCCAAGCCCACCACCATCAAACACGCAGCCTTTGCCGATGAGAAACTCCAGCTCGCGACCATTCAGTCGAACGGCGAACGGCGACTGCGCGGCGTGCTGCTCGCTGTTCGGCAGAACGGCGATCGCATGGAACTCCTCGTCTTTGGCCGTGGTCAGCAACCGCTGATCAAGATTCCAATGGCCGAAAGGCTCCTGCATCAACGAAGCCCCATCGATATTCTCGCCACCAGCAAGGGAGACCGCGACTACATCGTCCTACATCTTTATGGCCGATTCATGGTACACATCCCGGTTGTAACCGGAATCAACTGAGCGGCGTTACCTGAAGCATCATGAAAAGAATCCTCCTCACCATCCTCTCAGCAGCGTGCATAGCGAATGTATCCGCACAGGAAACCGCTCCCATCGCAAAGGCCCGGGAGTTTGCCCGGATCCTGACGCAGAAGGTCGACCAACTCGAAAACAAACCCTTCACCCTGGAGCTCGATCTCGAGCAACCGCAGGTTCTCGCCAAGGACAATCGCGGCGGAATGGTCATCCCCGCGAAGGGCTTGAACGCGGACACCATTGCCAAGGCTGGCGGCAAACTCGTTCCCGTCGGTTTGCTCTGGTTTCGCAATCTGCTTCCAGGCAGCGGTGCTATTGCCGCAGCTGATGACCGCGATGTCCGCTCCGTAGAACTGCAGCACGACGGCAAAGCCGTCACCATGCATCCCTTCTTTGCCGGCGTGCAGAAAGGGCAACGAGGATTGGATCTCGTCCTCTTCGGGAAGTCATCCAAAGAACCTTATCTGAAGACCCGTCTCCGCGCGCTTCCCTCTCGCCAAAAACTCCCCATCGAACTTGCCGCCTACCCGGGTGACGACACCGGCGCCGTGCTCATGGTCAGCATCGGCGGCAAATACCAGGCCGAGCTTTCCATCGTCCCACACGACACGGACGAACGCCCCGTGGCCAACTCCAGCAAGTCGGGCAAGGCTTCCAGCAAAGCCGCCGAAGCCGCGCATCGATTGAAGGGACATCTCAACGACTTCAAAGCAAAGCATGTCAAAGTGGCCGGCGATCCCAACAACGCCGACCTTTTCGAGAAGAACGGCATCGCCGTGCTCATTATTCCCGACAAGAACCTCAGCGCTGATTCCCTTGCCAAGGTCGGCAAGAAGGAGATCCCACTCGGCCAGATGTGGATGAAAGACCTCGTTCCGGACGTCAACGGGCAATTCCCCGCCGACAGCGATCTGAAGCAAGTCACCCTCAATGCCGATGGCAAAAAGCATGAGCTGGCGCAGTTTCTTCTGACCGCCCAGCGCAGCGGCAAGAAACTGAACCTGGCAGTCTACTCGGGAGCGCAGGAGCCCCTGATGGCAGTTCCCCTGGCGGACTTCGAAACCGGCAATTCACTTCCCATCGAAGTGGAGGGCGAATCGCGCGACGATTCCACCGGCCTGCTCAACCTCTACGTTTTGGGGAAATACCACGCCAAAATGGTCGTTCGGCCCGACTAATCCGTGATTGACCAGGATCCAGCATTTACCTAGTCTCCCGCCCGTGCTGATTCTGAGCCTTGAAGTCGTAGTTGATCCGGTCGCTGTAGTAGTAAGCGACCGGGCCGCTGGGACTTGTCGAGCTTAGAGCAAACGATTTCGACAAAACCCGCGGCTGAAAAGGCTGCGGTTTTTTTTTGTTCGCAGCCAATCGGCCCAATACGAAACACAACATGAGCAAGACCGCCGAAGAAACCAAGAACGCCCC